>JBKPJS010000073.1:0-14347 GCA_046730815.1 Acidobacteriota bacterium | reverse complement strand
GTCCGCATCCGCACGTAAGATTACGTCCGCAACTGCCGGCAAATCCTTGTCATGTGCGCGTGTATCATCTTCAAGTTCGGCATAACCGATGTTCCAGGTGAGCAGACGAAGCGAATGAACAACTTTATCTGATGTACTTCGGTTCTCGGATTCACGCGGCTCTGCGAAGTGAGCGGCGCCCAGAATCATCAGGCAAAACAGAAGCAGCAGCACGAGTTTCACCCACATGTCAGCTAACAATATCCTTCCGCTCGAATATAAGTACGGTCGCCAGTAATAAGCCGGTTGTGTACGCGCCGCAGATACATGCGTAATGCCATAGACTCTGCCACGGAATATCCGGCTTGAACACGTCGCGCCAGAAGTCCATGTCGGTAGTAAAAAAGTATGGCCGCAAATGCTCGAAGAACTCCACTCGCCCAACAATGTAGAGAGTTAAATAAGCCGCGATGGTCATGACGATTGCCTGTGCTGGCGAATCGAACACGACGGAACAAAGCAGTGCGAGGGCAGCGATAACGAGAAGGGCCCAGGTGCCTGATAGTACGGCGTAGCCAAACCGCATCAGTGCGTCATCGCGCATGATCTTTCCTGGCACATCAACGAGATTAAGCGGACCAGGATAAAGTTCGAGGTTCCCCCAACCGACGAAGATTAAGCCAACCACCAAATTTAAGCCGATGAAGAAGATCAAAAGAAGCGCGGCGTGGAGTGCGGTCACCAGAAACTTCGAAAGGATCAGCGATGCGCGCGAGATGGGACGCGTACAGATCATCCGCAGCGTGCCCGCGCGTGCCTCACCTGCGATCTGCGAGCCTGCGCTCATGGACACGAAAATAGGAAGCAGTAACGTAAAAGAAAAAAGTAAGGAGTAGAGAGCGAAAGTGAGGCCGTTGAAATATTGTTTCGACTCGTACGTATATTTGAACTGCTCAACGGCTTCACCACCTGTCTTGCGGGCGGCGTAGGTGTAGAACCCCCAAAGCATCAGCGCGACAAACGCAATTAGAACCAGGAACGAAAGATAAAAGCTTTTCGCGCGAAACAACTTTTCGAGTTCTAGTTTGAGTAGAGTAAGCATGTTTGCGGCTTCCGACCCAAAGATTTACGTGTTGGGCAAGTCTGTTGTTCGTATATTAAAGCCACAAAGGAGCGCCAAAAGCACAAAAATTCAGTGATGTCTATTTGTGCTTGAAAGGATTTTGGGAAAAGCCATGCTCGCGGGAGTGGTTGACTGGCGCTACAATGCTGATTTACTGAGGAGGACTCCATGACAAAATTGGGCCGTTCAAAGATGATCCGTTTCCTGGTTTCCGGGGTGCTGGTCCTTGCTGCAATCTCCTGCGCGCAGAAGCGCTCGTCCTCTCCTGAACAGACTGCCAGCACCTCTCCCGAACAGACAACTGCCAAAACCTCTCCCGAACAGATTGCCAAGACCTATGGCCTTGATTCATTTGGGCAAATTGAAGCGATCCGTTATACGTGGAACGCACAATTCCCAGGAGTGAATGTCTCGCGTGCGTGGGTTTGGGAGCCCAAGATCGGGCAAGTCTCCTATGAAGGAAAAGATAAGGACGGCAAGCCCGTGAAGGCTACATACCTTCGCTCTCAACTAAACAGCCAACCTGCCAATGTGAAGGACGAGATCGAACCGGCTTTCGTCAACGATAACTACTGGCTTCTGTTTCCCTTGCATGCTTACTGGGACAAAAGCGCCACTGTGACCAATCAAGGCATGAAACAGTTACCGCAGGGCAGCGGCTCGGCGGAGCTGGTCTCGGTGAAATATCCTTCGGAAGGCGGCTACACGCCCGGCGACACGTGGGACCTCTACGTCGGTAAAGACAACCGCGTCGAGCAATTCGTCTACCACCGCGGCGGGCCCAAGAAGCCGAGCACCGTCATCGCGAGTTGGGAGGCCTACAAGAAGGCCGGCCCTCTCCTTATCTCGACGGACCACCACGGTACAGCGGACGGAAACCCCGTGCGGATTTTCATTTCAGATGTGGCCGTTAAATTAACGGGATCGGGAAACTGGATAGACGCGCAGTGAACCTATGTTGCTCGCGGCTTTGCCTCAAAGTCGAATTGACGGTGCAACTGTGGGGGCGCCGCCCGTCTCACGAACAACGTGTGCTCCGAGCGAATGGGCGGCCACGGAGGGCCGCCCCTACAGTTGGACCTTTGAATATTTGATTCTTCAGGCAATTCGATGAGGGCTGACATCCATCTGGACATTGCTCGAAAGACTTTCGCGTCCGGTCTCTTGCCGGAGTTGATCGGTGTGCTGCGCCGCAGTCGACCGGGCGATCTCGTCGCGGTGGCCGGTGATGAAGAGAGCATTGGACCAGAGTTGGAAACGTGGTGCCGGTTCACTGGAAATCCACTGGTCGAGGCGACAGTTGAAAAAGGCCGTTCGCGATGGGTTTTCCGTTGTGGTACTGCTGCAATGGCTGGCGAAGACAATAGGCCGCTGGGCTCGCGGCTTTGGCTGTACACGAATTTCGACTGTAACCTGCGTTGCGACTACTGTTGTGTGCGTTCCTCGCCGACGGCGTCTCGACGAGAACTCGGGCTCAAGCGTGTACAGCGAATCACTCGTGAAGCGGCGGAGCTTGGTGTGAAGGAGATCTTCATTACCGGAGGCGAGCCGTTTCTGCTGGAAGATATCGGCGAGATTCTGGTTTCATGCGCTGCAGCCGCTCCGACTACGGTGCTGACTAACGGAATGTTGTTTACCGGGCGGCGTGCGGAAAGCTTGCAAGCGTTGCCCCGCGATCGAATCGTCCTGCAAATCAGTCTGGACAGCGCCACGCCAGATCGGCACGACCTGCATCGCGGGCCCGGAACATGGGCGCGGACACGAGAAGGTATTCAGCGTGCTCTTGCGCAGGGGTTTCGAGTGCGACTGGCAGCAACTGTTTCGACCGATGCGGAGGCCGAGGAGTTCCGTCAATTCCTCGACAAGGAGAAGATTGCGGAAGAAGACCGAGTCATACGCCGGATCGCTTTGCGTGGTGCTGCCGGCGAAGGTGTCGCTGTTACTCGAACTGATCTGGTTCCGGAAGTCACGATTACCGCTGAGGGTGTGTACTGGCATCCGGTCGGAGCGGAAGATGACGATCTGCTTGTTACGCGCGACATTTTTCCTCTCTCCGAGTCGTTCGCTGCCGTCCGGCGCGCCTTTGATCGCGAACGCGAACACGCGAACAAGCTGGCACAAATCTTTAACTGCGCCTGATCCCTCCACAGATTTCGCAAAACTAAACTCTGTGTAATCTGTGGATTCACTTTGTGAAGAATCCCTGTTGGACGGCGGCTTGCCGCAACGCATCGTAACCATCGATGTGAGGCGGTAGCCAACGCTGCAGCCCTTCGGCGTCGAGTATAGAGCGATGAATCGGGTTGTCGTAGCTCATGGCAGCGAGCGATTCGGCAAACCGGCGCTCCTGCTCGAGGTCCAAGTCAGGCCTCGCTGTGAACATGCAGTGATTGTAGGGTGGAGAGGACCATATCTCACGAAGAGCGCCTTCGGGCACCAGGCGCTCGTTGCGCACTGTGTTCCAGAACGGGCTGCCGATAGCGCCGGCGTCGGCTCGCCCATCGAGGACAGCGCGCACGACTTCAACTTCGCTGTTCCCGGTATCACCGTGTTTGCCTAGGTCGGTGTCGAAGCGCAGCGTCCGGTATTCGCTTCCTTCGCGCATGCCTTGCTGCTCCAAAAAGTAAACAGGAAGAATCGCTGCGTGTCCGCTGTCTCGACTGCCAAGCGCGAGTGTCCGGTTCTTCAAATCCGCGAGCGTAGAAACGGGGCCTCCGGTGACGGCCACGATCCTCGTCGTCCAGCCAAGGTCGGTATCGCGCATGGCGATCGCACGACAGGCGTGGCCGCTCCACTCATCCGCCTGCAAGTAGGCAAGGTTTGTGTTCCATGCGATATCGATACGCGGCACGGCGTCGCCCGGTTGAGCGAGCAGCGCGAGGACCTGCGCCTCGTAACTCTGAAATAGCACGACCTCAACAGGAAGGCGCGCTTCCTCGTGAAAATAGCGCCGCATCCCCTCCCAAATCGTAACCACTTTCGGATCGTATGCGACAGCTCCCAGCCAGATTGTTTCGCTCATAGATGTACTCGTTTTGCTTCAAAAGAGCGGCATTCCCAACAGTGACTTCCCGATGAACTCTCGCAGAACATCGCCCGTCGGCGCCATGACAGCACCCGCGTGCGCATCACGGAACAGGCGCTCGATGCTCAAATGTTTTGAGAACGCCGATCCGCCGCACACGCGCATTGCGGCTGAGGTGACGCTGATAGCAACCTCGCCGGCAGCGGCTTTGGACTCGAGCACGCGCAGCATCGTGGTCTCACGCGGCTTTTCAAGATGATCGATCACATCATCGATGCGCGCCGACAGCCCGTCAGTGTCGATCTGCATTGTCGCGAGTTGTGCGCGTAGGGTAGGTAGACTCTCGCCGAGGCCCTGGCCCAGGTGCTCGAACTTTGCACTCTTGAGGTGCGATGTGGTTTCAGTGACTGCCGCTCGGCACAATCCCAAGGCCACGGCTGCCGTTCCCAAATTAAACAGCGGGAGCACGACATTCAGCATGACCGGAAACCCATTGCCATCATCGGTGAGCTGAAAATCGGATGCCACTTCGCAGTCGTCCAGCAGAATGGGCGCAGAGGCATTACCCCGAAGTCCCAAACCGTCCCATGGCCCTGCCACTGTTAGACCACGTGTCCCCGCTGCAACAAGATAGAGTGTCGAATCGGTAGGTCCGGATCCTTCAGGGGCAAGTGCAGAGACGACGTAACTCTGCGCATGACCTGCGCTGGTCACCCACGATTTCTTCGCGCTTATGCGCACGCCGTCGCCATTCCGACGTGCACGGGAGACAGGCGCCCAGAAATGACTGCGCGAGCCGGCTTCACTGAAGGCGAGAGTCGATAAGTGACGGCCTGCGGCAATCTCCTGCAGTACGGGCGTGAGTGCCTGAGTCGCGCTTGGGCGCGCTGACGAGATGGTCGCAGTGCCGAGGATGTGCATGAGATAGACCATGGCGACAGAAGCGTCTGCCTCGGCGAGCGTCGCCGTCACAACGGCAAACGTGCGGGGACCTAACCCTGCACCGCCCAAATCCTCGGGTAGCAACAGCCCAAGTAGTCCGGACTCACCCAGCCATTGGATAGCTTCAATAGAGAATCGTCCCGCCTTATCGTTTTGCCCTGCGGACGGCGCCAGCACGCGACTGGCGATCTCGCGGGCTTTCAAAACGGCCGCCTCATGAGTCATGATCGCACCTATCATCGCAAATTTGATGGAACGGCTCACGATTGTCGCGGAGGATGTGCGGCGGGGTCAAACGATCTCTGGCAGCTTTGCCTCAAAGGCGCACCAACTCCGATTCGTCGCAGGAAGATTCGCCACAAAGGAGCACAAAAGACACAAAATAAGCGGACATGCTTTTCTGCTTTTTGTACCCCGCTCGTCTAAATCTGAGATTCAGACACTTACAAGCTAGTGTAGCCAATCGACATCGCTAGGCTGTCACCAGCTTTCCTGCATGAGGCGCTGCGATAGCAACACTGCAATCGAATCCTCATTGATATCGCAGCGCCACCAGCGGGTCTACCTTTGTCGCTCGTCGTGCAGGGATCCAGCAGGCCACGAGCGCAACGCCACTAAGCAACAGAGCCACACCAATGAACGTCAACGGATCATTGGGAGTAACTCCGTATAGCAAGCCTTCCAGCCAACGCGTTGCAGCGAACGCCGCAGCCAACCCAAGGATGACTCCCAGCAAGACCAGCTTCATGCCTTGGACCAGCACCAGCCGTAACACATCGCGTGCGGTTGCACCGAGCGCCACCCGGATCCCCAATTCCTGCTGTCGCTCGCTGACGGCATACGACAGCACGCCATAAATGCCGATGCCGGCGAGCAGCAGCGCCAAAAGGGCTAAAATCATCAGCAGGTTCAACGTCAACCTCTGCCGCGCCATGGCATTCCCCAGCAATTCATCCATCGAGCGACTCCTGAGCGGCAGATCTTTATCCAGCGAACGAATAGTTTGTTCAACCGTCCTTGAGAGCGCGAGCGGCTCGCCGTCAGTACGCACGACGAGTCCCACGGAAGAGCTGTTGCGCAGCGCGAGTGGTAGATAGACCTGCAACGGCGCTTCCTGGTCCAACCCCTTCAGTTTTACATCAGCGACTACGCCGACAACTTCACGCCAGGCGGTCTGGCTCTCTGCGGCGCCCTGTTTCAAACGTTTCCCAATCGCGTTTTCGCCTGGCCACAACTTGCGCGCGAGCGATTCGTTGATCACCGCTACAGCAGGTGTATCGTTCATTTCGGTCTCGGTAAACGCACGGCCCGCACTCAGTTGAATGCCCATCGTCGCAAAGTAATTAGCGCTGATCGGAGTAAACGATGCATAGGGAAATGCGCCGGGCTGCGGCACGGGTTTGTCGGCAACTATAAAGGGCGAGTCCCACGCCGATCCTTCAATCGGCAACGACATAACAAACGACGCCGAACGCACACCAGGTAAGGCTTCGAGGCGCATACGACATTCGCGGAAAAAAGCGAGCCGCCGCTCGGTGTTGTAAGCCTCGGCCGGTAAGGCGAAGCGCAGCGTTAATAGATTTTCGGCGTTGAAGCCTGGATTCACGTGCGTTAACTGTTGCAGCGTTCGCAGCATCAGTCCTGCTCCGATCAACAACACCAAAGCCAAACCGACTTCGGCGACGAGCAAGGCTTTGCGCGCACGTTCCCAGCCGCTACTCGCAATGGACCGTCCGCCTTCTTTCAAGGACACATTCAAATCAGTGCGCGCCGCGTGCAGCGCGGGCAACAGTCCAAACAGCAAACCCGTCAACACCGAAATCGCGAGAGTGAAAAGCAAGACCGGTTGGTTGAGCCGTACTTGATCGAGTTGCAGCAGCGTGCGAGGGACCAGCGCAGTCAGGCTGCTGATGCCCCACGCTCCAAACAACAATCCTGCGACTCCACCCAGCGCTGCAATCAGCAGACTTTCGGTGAGCAATTGTCGAATGATGCGCCCGCGCCCAGCCCCCAGCGCCAGCCTTACCGCCAATTCACGTTCGCGCCCTGCGGCACGGACCAACATCAGATTTGCTACGTTCACACAGGCAATTAACAACACGCAGCCGACCGCGCCCAGCAAGACGAGCAAGATCGGCCGCACGTCCTTCACTTGCAAATCCGACAACTTGTCTGCGGTTCCGCTCCGTCCACTGTTGGTTTCCGGGTATTCGCGCGCTAGTTGCGAAGCAACGGCAGAGAGGTCTGCGCGCGCCTGTGCAACGGTGGCGCCGTTTTTTAAGCGTCCCAGTACGTAAAGCGGAAACTGATTGCTCCGCTTAAGCAAGTTGTTATCGGGTGTGAACCAGAGCCCGAGTGGAACGAAGATGTCATCGCGGCGCAGCAATTCAAACCCTGGCGGTAACACACCAATCAATGTAAACGGGTTCCCATCCAGACTAATTGTTTTACCGATGACCGCCGTATCACCGCCAAACTTCTCGCGCCACAAATCGTGACTGATGACAGCCGTGGCCGTTGCACCCGCTCGATCATCCGCCGCGGCAAAGAGCCGCCCGAGTTGAGGTTTGACGCCGAGTATGTGAAAGAAATTCCAGTTCACTCGCCGTCCCGGCACAGCCACCGCTGGTTCAACGCCGGTGAGATTAAAATTCGTATTCAGAAAGCCGGCTGTGTCCTCGAACGAGTGCGTGCGATCGCGCCAGTCAAGGTAATCGGGATACGCCACGCCCGACCGGGAATCTACCTGCGTTCCCGTCGTCGCCAGAACGACCAACCGCTCCGGTGCGGGATACGGCAACGGTCGCAGCAGGACGGCGTATACCACACTGAAAATCGCAGTGTTCACGCCGATGCCTAAGGCGAGCGTCATGACCGCGATCAATGTAAAGCCAGGGTGCTTTACTAACATTCGTGCACCGAAGCGTAAGTCTCGCTCTAATCGTTCCAGCGAAGCCCAGCCCCACATGTCTCGCGTGACCTCTTTTACCAGACCGACGTTGCCGAATTCCCGGCGCGCGGAGGCCTCGGCCTGCTCGGGGGTTTCTCCGCGCTCGATGCGGTCTCTGATCGCCATCTGCAAGTGGCTTTCAATCTCATCGTCGAGTTTCTCTTCGCGATCCCGGCGTCCCCAGAGTGGTAACTTCATGACTGACTCTCAGTCTGGCCTGAATTGAGGAAGCGGGCCATCACCTCTGAGAGTTGCTCCCAGCGCGAACGTTCAGCCAGCAGATGCTTATGGCCCGCCGCTGTCAGGCGGTACACCTTGACGCGCTGATTATTTGCCGACACCTGCCACTGAGAACTAACCCATTTCTGTCGTTCCAGGCGGTGCAGTGCGGGATAAAGAGAGCCGGTATCGGCCTGGAGGACTTCGCCGGAGTTAATGCGAATGGCCTGGCTGATACCATAACCATGCTGCGGACCCCATCGCAGCGTCTGGAGGATGATCAGATCAAGCGTGCCTTGCAGCAACTCGATTTGGTTTTGATAGCGACTTTTCATCAACCATTTCCTTTCGGTCGGGGCCAGGATGTAGACATCCTACACCACGGCCTGTAGGATGTCTACACCCTTTTGCAATTTCTCGGTATCTATCCGATCTAACTTATGTTTGATTGTTTCTGTGTAATCTGTGGATGACTCACTTGTCGCAGGTCCGCCCAGTATTGCGGTGGTATCAATAAGGTGTGGACCACTGAGCCGAGATTAAACGTCGTCAAGATTCCATATGTGTGCACAAGACCCGCGATCAAATCGTTTGAGCTCAGACGAAGCAGGCGCTTCACCTCGTCAGGTACAAGCAGCGCTTGTACCTGGACCAGCAAGTGATAACGCCAGGCTCCTAAGTGTCGACGATACTGCCGGAACAATAGCGAAGTGTGCCGGCTATAAGTGAGATCGCGAACCATGTGTAGCCGCCGGTCCTGTCGCCATTCTGCGTAGGTCGCGGGTAATTGGGAGATCGATAAACCCTCGCCAATCCGCAAGAACACACGGTACAACTCATCCCGTTCGGACTCTGACAGTGGTCTGTAAAGGAGAGCGTGGGCGCGTTCAGAATAATCGATCAACATATAGAGAACGTCGCGGAAGGCCCACTCCGGTATAGTCTCGTTACGTTCTCGCTCGACGGCCCGGTGGGCCGCGTTTATGCGATTCAACGTGCGCCGCGCCTCTTCCTCACTAACAAACACGATCTCTTGAGCATAGCGGACCGTCGAGAAAAGCCGTCCGATGGGATCGCCCGGGATTTTACCCGTGAAGAAAAGCCAGTCGACAGCCCGATTCAGCGCGAACTCTGCTGCTGAACCAGCAAAGATCAACAGGATGAGATCTGGGTCACCCCAGATTTTCCGCACAATTGAGCCGCTATGTACAAACTCGGACATCTCGTCGCATCTCGCTCTAGAAGTGCCGCAGGTTTAACAGGAATCTGTGGCGAGACTATCAAGCAATAGTGCGTGGCAACCTGATGATGGCCGGCTCCTACTAAACAATAGGCTCTCCTCGCATTTTCGGGAGGCGAAAAGTGTCGACCACGGGTTGGAAGCAGTTAACGCCCGTATACTTTTACACGACGCTCGTCATCTGCCTATTTGCGGTTACGCCTGGCGAGGGATTCTCCTGGCGCCAGAACTTCCTGTTAATTGGCTTGGGAGTGTTGAGTTGGACGTTGATGGAGTATGGGCTGCATCGCTTCGTTTTTCACTACAGTGCGCGTTCAGCCTTTGGTAGGAAGTTACTGTATGCAGCACATCTGGCACACCACGAAAATCCGCGTGCGGGGAACCGGCTCTTTTCGAGTTTGTTACTAAGCCTACCAATCGCAATGGCGTACTTGCTGCTGGCCTGGATAGCGATTGGTTCATTGCGCGCCGCGTCCTACCTGTTCACGGGCCTAACCGCGGGTTATTCGTGTTACGAATGGCTTCACTACCAAGCGCACCACCGGCGACCTCGGCTTCGCCTCTTCAGGTATCTTAGAAAGTATCACCTGTTACACCACTACCAAACGCCCGGGCTTCGTTTTGGCGTAACCTCACCGTTATTCGATGTGATCCTTGGGACATTCCGTCCTGTGAGAAAACCGCTGCTCAAGCATTAAGGACCGCCACAAAGAAGCACAACCGCAGAAACATTTACTTCACAAAAACAGACTGAAAGACGCGGCCCGAACAATGGCTGACGGTGTGCGCTTACATTGGAATTTTGCGATGTGTATGGAGATCTTCTAAAGGAGAAGATCGACATCATGCTCCGGCATACGCAGAAACTATTTCGTCAAGTAGCTGCGGTGAATCCAGGCGCCTCCATGGGCCATGTCGCGCGTTTCGAAGAAAAGTCCTTTTTCAGCTTCGCGTTTCAACATGTGAGTGCGCGTGGTTATTTCGTTCAGCGTCTCTGCGCCTTGTTCACTGCCAACAAGGAACTCGCCAGTCGCAGCGATTGAAACGAGCTCGCTCTTTTCGTTCTTCAAGACGCGCTCCGCAACGGCTTCGATGGCCGCAGTCTTCAACAACCTCGGCCAGAATCGCTGTAAAATTTCATTAGAAGAGTAGACATCGGCGCTGCTGAGTTTGTTATTAATCGCAAAAGCAAAGCCGATCACATCGGGCGCATTCTTACTTATCGACGAGAGCTTGTCGATGTAAACCGCCGCCGACTGTTGCACTTCCTCATTCTCCAGCGCTAACTGTAAGCTCGACCTTGATACATCGGAGCGCACGTCCGTTGCCACACCCGCGGATAGTTTATCCTGCGCTTCCTGAACCTCCTTCCATACTTTCGCTTGAGAGACCTCTTGCCTGGTCGCGAGTTTCAACTGTCTGGTTGCAATCATCCCTTCCGACATACTGAACTGATTAGACTGCTCGACCCCACGTTGCGACCAGCGCGAGTGCTCTACGCAAAAAGCAGCGATCGGAATTTTTCCCGACTTTGCCGGCAGGATAAGATCCACCGCAAGCACGCGATCTTGCCGGCCGCCTTTAACAATGTCTCCAGCCTGCACAAACACTTCTTCAGAGGTGGACACGTTTTCGATGGCGAGCTCGTTTACATCGCCCGTCTCATCAACGATCACTACGTTTCGCTCCATGGCGTCTTGTAACGGAGTAAACATCCGGCTGCCGGGTTGATTGGGCCCATGGATCAGGAAGATGGTGAGGTTCTCATGCTGATAAGGTCCTGACAGACGATAGTTGCTGAGTTGGAGGTCTTTCTTTGGGCCTGCCGGGGTGCTCGATAGATCCATTAATGAAAGTCTGGCAAGCGCGACGCCAACTATGAAAGTGAATAGTGCAACTAGAAACGCAAAAGTTTTCTTATTCATGACAGACCTCGCCGAGCTTTTGGATGAGTTGTCAATTCTCGATCAAGCTAAGAACGTCAAACCCGGTACTTTCTTGCGCCGTGTTTGTTTAGACGCTCGAGTCGGTGGAAAGTTCCTGATGACGGAAGAGAGACTGTCACACAACGGCTTAAAAAGCCGGAATCTTAGGAATTGATTTGTGCTCTTTGTACTTCTTTGAGGCTAAAAGCTTTTGGGGCTCAACGCGCTCTGGCCACTTCAAGCGACGACATGCGCTTCGTTCCTGGATAGGGTTGTGACCCTTTTAGCAGGCTCCAAAGGATGCGGTTGAACGTATCCTCGTCGGCCGCATCAACCCGATCCAAATCCAGTTCGAGCGACGCCTGGGCGCCCGTGCCTGTTGCTGGATTCATCTCGTTGAGTGGTTGCTCTGACTTCAGAATCACATATTGCGTCAAGTCAGGTGTGCCGGTGAAGATTTCGCGCAGTGGATGTCCGTAATAGTCAAACTTCGAGAGCTTGTCGAGGCCGAGAATCTCTTCCACGGTCGCAAGAACGTCGGTCGTGTTCACGAAACGATGAATTAGTCCGCTGCGGTTGTAGGCCGAGATGACCATCAGCACCGAGCGATGCGAATCAACATGGTCTGGTCCATCCTGTGCATCGTCTTCCAGCACGAAGAAGACAGTATCCTTCCAGTAAGGCGAATTGGATACTGCTTCAATCATTCGCCCCAACGCGAGATCATTGTCGGCCATATACGCCTTCGGCGTCGGTCTTCCGGCACGTCCACCTGAAGTGTGATCTCCGGGAAGGTGAATGATTTCCAAAGCGGGCAAGTTATCCTGTTGCACAAACTGCTGGAACTCCTTCAACCACACCTCGACCCGGATCTGATCTGAGATCTTCATGTCGAAGGAGGGATACTCGGGATTGGTATAACGATCGAGCGCCGGCTTAACGGCACGATAGCGAACCGGCGCGTTCTTATTTTTGTTTGGCAGCGGCTCGCCAAACTCGCCATAGTTGCGGAGCGTCAATCGCTTCCTGATAGCGGCATTCCAGAGATATCCCGACGCCGGCTCGTCCACGTCACCCCTGTCATTTCCATCGCGGCGATAAGAATAGAGCGAAGGAATCGTTTTCTCGCCATAATCTGTAACGTATGCGGCCGTGCTCCAAACATGTCCCTGAGAGCTGACCTCCGCGTTACAGAAGAAGCGATCGAACAATCCGAAACGTTCCGCCAATGCATGATGGTTGGGCGAAACAGCTCTAGGGAAAAAGACCAATGATCGATCGCCGTCACCTTGCGGCAAGTCGCCAAAAATCTGATCGTAGGTACGATTTTCTTTGATGACGTAGATGACGTGTTTGAACGGTGGATATCTTTTCGCGCTTGGAGTTTTGTTCCAATTATTCGCGCGCTCGACACGTCTCGTGAGTTGCGTCAGCTCGGTGGACTTAATCTCCGCGGGAAGCGTTGTGATTGTCCCGTTCAACTGGCCGAGCGTGTAAGCGGTGCTATCGTCGGGCCGCTCTATGCCGGGCGGTGGGAATTGCGGATTCGCTCGAGATCCTTTGCCCTTGCCATTCAAGACAAACAGTGAGTCTTGCGTCAGCAACAGTGCCGCCGGATACCATTCAACTGGAATTCTTCCGATCAATTGGTTTGCGCCGCGCGCGTTGCCAACCCCCGCCGTTTCGGATGAGAGTTGAAATACCGCGACAGCGTTGTTGTCAGCTTCCGCCACGTAGAGGCGCAATCCATCGTTAGAAAGCGCGAGTGCGTTGGGCGTGCTTCCTTGATTCGGACCGGCTGGTGGTGGATCCAGCAGCTTCGTCAAAACGCTCGCCTTCTTCGTGTCGACAACGACGATGCTGTTGGTACTTGCCGACGCAACAAAGAGACGTGAGCCATCGCGGTTCAACAAGAGGGCCGAAGGATGCCGCCCCACTATTATCCTGCCGCGATCTTTCACTGCGCCTTTTTCTTCTCGAGCGAATGCTGAGA
The DNA here is from genome assembly GCA_046730815.1 of Acidobacteriota bacterium. Taxonomy (GTDB): domain Bacteria; phylum Acidobacteriota; class Blastocatellia; order Pyrinomonadales; family Pyrinomonadaceae; genus PSRF01. The sequence goes on along the minus strand of JBKPJS010000073.1, from coordinate 951 downwards.
CCGTTTGCCCGCCCCACGCTGATACATAAATTTTATTAGCCGCTGAGATAACGACGGCGTAAGGATAAGCATCAGTGTGCAGGCGTTGGACCACTCGCTTGGTCTGAAGGTCGATCACGGCAAGAGTATCCGCCAGGTTCTCGGCCACAAATAAAAACTTATCATCATGGGAGACGGCGATTCCCGCGGGAAAACGAGTGCCGTCTTTCTTCGGTTCTTTTGGGGCGAGAACGATGCTATCAACCGGCGTCGCTTGCTTGTCGCGCCAGGCATAACGATAAATCACGTCTTCATTACCGCCCGAAGCGTAGAGCGTCCGCCCGTCGTTTGAGAAAGCCAATCCTAAGAATGCCCCTGGCTGCGGTATCGTTTGCACTATCGTTCTAGTGTGAGGGTCGATCACCTGTATCCCTTGCTGGCGCCAACCATTGAGCGAAACGACCAGCCGATCACCTTCAGGTGAACGCACGATTGCTAAAGGCATGTTGCCAACGTCGAGCGATCGACCGGCTGGATCGAGACAGACGCCGGTCGGCAAGCAAGTTTGATTCTGCGCCTGACCACTGGCGCACATCAGCATCATTAACAGCAGGTAAAGGAAGACACTTCTCATTTCACGCATTTATAGTTTGTGCTTCACAAACTGTAAAGCCACAAAAGCCGTCCACAGATTACACAGAGTTATCTGCGTAATCTGTGGATAGTGGCTTTACTTGTGCAATCAAACCTTAATGGCGTAATTTCGAATGACCAATGTGCGGCCGATTTACTCTAAAAACACCTGATCGGATGAGGTTTGATCGTATTAGTGACTACGATCCGCAAAACCTGATTCCACGCTACAACATCGCGCCCAGCCAGGATGTGCTGGCGATCGTGCATCACGGCTCGGAACGAGAAGCCGCGTTGCTGCAATGGGGTTTGATTCCGTCCTGGAGCACGGTGCCGAAG
>JBKPJS010000072.1:0-1276 GCA_046730815.1 Acidobacteriota bacterium | reverse complement strand
GGTTGGCCGTCTCATACTCCACGTGCGCCGTGGCGATCGTGATGCCGCGGGCTTTCTCTTCCGGCGCCTTGTCGATCTGATCAAAGGCCACAAACTGCACTTTCGGATTGTTCTTCGCCAGCACCTTCGTGATCGCGGCCGTCAACGTCGTCTTGCCATGATCAACGTGTCCAATCGTCCCGATGTTCACGTGCGGCTTGGAACGGTCAAATTTTTCCTTCGACATCTCTTTATATTCCCCGTGTTTGCTTTACAGGATTTACATGATTTTCAGGATTGACATGTAAATCATGTCTAAAAAATAAAGGCACAGACTAGAAAGCCTGTGCCACTCCTATGCGCTATTTTGCAACCCCCTGGACCTTTGCAATCACTTCCTCCGCAACATTCTTCGGCGCCTGATCATAGCGCTCGAAATGCATTGTTGAAGTGGCACGGCCCTGGGTAGCCGACCGCAAGTCAGTCGTGTAACCAAACATTTCGGAAAGTGGCACGAATGAGGTAATCACTTGTGCACCACCGGGTCGCGGTTCGGTCTTCTCAATTTGCCCGCGCCTGCGCATTAAGTCGCCGTTTACCGCCCCCATGTACTCGTCAGGAGTCACAACCTCAATCCGCATGATGGGCTCCAGCAAGACCGGCTTTGCTTTACGCACCGCGTCCTGAAAAGCGAGTGAACCCGCAATATGGAACGAGCGCTCATCCGAATCCACCTCGTGATAGCTACCAAATACCAGGCGTACTCTGATGTCCACTAACTCATAACCAGCGAGGAATCCACGCTCCATCGCGTCTCTAATTCCATGCTCGACAGGCTTGATGTACTCCTTGGGAATGGCGCCGCCGGTAATCTTGTTTTCGAATACAAAGCCTTCGCCCGGCGCAGGCTCGATCTCGATCTCCACGTGACCGTACTGACCACGACCGCCAGTCTGTTTCTTATAAACTTCCTTACCGGGCGCGGGCTGCGTGATCGTTTCACGATAAGCCACCTGTGGCTTGCCGACGTTGGCTTCGACACCAAACTCACGCTTCATTCGATCAACGATGATCTCGAGATGCAGCTCACCCATACCGGCGATAATCGTTTGCCCAGTTTCCGTGTCGGTAGAGACGTTAAAGGAAGGATCTTCCTGGGCGAGACGATTCAGTGCAACGCCGAGTTTATCCTGATCCTGCCGGGTCTTAGGCTCCACAGCGACGCGAATTACGGGAGCCGGAAACTCCATCTTTTCCAGAATAATCGGCTTGGTCTCGTCGCAAACAGTGTCGCCGG
>JBKPJS010000071.1:0-4262 GCA_046730815.1 Acidobacteriota bacterium | reverse complement strand
CTATTGGCACCAGCTCAGAGATGAAACAGTTCCTGACAGCTTTCCGAGAGGTAATGGCATAGCGTGCGGTTCGGGCGCCGCTCCATTTTGGTTGTCATCTTGTAAATCCTGTAATCATGTCTGTTTTAGAAGACATAACAGTTTGACAGGATTCACAAGATTTACAGGATGAGTACAGCAAGTTTAGTAACTTATTCGCAAAAATTTCGCACTAAAAGTTTGCCATAATACAGAAACAGTATTGAAAGAGGTGTCTTATGCAGGTATTTGTTTGCAGCAAGTGCGGTACGAAGAATCGAGTTGACGAAAGCAGATTGAGCGAGGCGAAGTGCGGCCGGTGTGGAGAAACGTTGGCAGGCGTTACCGGCGAGCAGAATTCGAAGCCAGTATTTATTACTGATCAGACTTTTGAACACGAGGTGTTGCAAGCGAGAGGACGGCCCGTTCTGCTTGATTGCTGGGCGCCGTGGTGCGGTCCATGCCGGATGATTGGCCCTATTATGGATGAGCTTGCCGCGGAGTCGCAGGGGCGTTATCAAATAGCTAAACTCAATGTTGACGAGAACCCGCAAACGGCTGCGCGTTTTCAAATCGCCAGCATACCTACCATGCTCATCTTCAAAGACGGCCAACTCATCGATCGTCTAATCGGCGCACAACCGAAGCAAGCGATCGCCGAGCGCCTCCAGCTCGCTACCAGATTTGCTGCGTAACCAAACAGGCGAAAGCCCGGCGGTGTTGAATGCCGCCGGGCTTTTTGGTTTCCAACTCAGGGCGCCTGCTTCAGAAGGAGAACTTCAACTGATAACGAATGACGCGCCCACCTCCGTCAGAGAACTCCGGATGTAGAAACTGACCTGCCGCCGAAGTGAAGACATTGGCCGGTACGCCTGTGCTCCCCGGTGAAAACGGACTAACGCTTCCTTGCCCGTACTGTGGATGGTTGAGGACATTGTAGAACTCCGCTCGGAGCTCAAGAGATTTAGACTCACCGATCAGGACTCGCTTCAGGACATTCAGATTCCAGTTATTCGTACCGTCCGTTCGTAGCGTGTTACGACCGAGACTACCGCGCCGTCCGGTGCCGGCCAGAATTCCGATGTACTGTGCGTTGGCAGGATTGATACAGGCACTGCCTGCATCAGGATTAGTGTAAAAGACCGATCCGACTGCAACGCTGCACGGATTAACCGATGCAGTAGCTAATGCCGGGACGGCTCTGACTCCAGTCTGTCCATTCGGATTGAAATCCGGACGGTCCAGGTTTCCGCCGATTGAGTCTGCATCTTGCCCGTTTACAACCGTCAAGGGCACGCCGCTTTCGAAAGTTGTCACGCCTGAGATCTCAAAGCCACCAAGAACGTGGCCGACGAATCCACGCTGCTCTTTCATAAACGGAATGGCATAAACGTAGGTAAGCGAGAAACGGTGTGGGCGGTCGAAAAGAGAGACCGCGCGTTCAAGCGCTTGTCCGCCGAAGATGGATGGGAAAGCAGCCTGCTGCGGCAAGTTAGTGTCGGCAACGCCGAAAACCTCGCTGGCATTGTCAATCAGCTTGGACCATGTGTAGGCGCCGGTGAGAGAAAAACCGTTGACGAACCGGCGCGTAACCAGGAGTTGGGCTGAGTGATAAATGGACGAGCCTCCATTAGTACGAATCAAGCGCGAGCCTTGCAGATTGTCGAGGCGACCCGAGATCAAGCAGCCGGTGGTATTTGGCGTGCAAGTCCTCGATCCGGTGAAGGCTGCGGGCGTGATGCGTTGGATTCCAGGATTGAAGGCATTCGCTACGGCCGGAACGCTCGGATTGAGGTCCTCATTCAGGTAAAGCTTTGTTCCTTTTGACCCGACATAGGAAGCATCAAACACAAAATTCTGGATCGCCCGTTGAAATCCGGCCGACCATTTCTGGTAATAAGGGTTAACCAGATTATGGACCACAAGAGTCTGCGAATCGAGTGGAGATAGCGGACGCGCTGTTGTTGGCAGTGAACCAGTTACATTTGAAATGCCTCTTGGCGCGGATGCGCTGATGACAGAAGGAATGGCCGTCGCCACAACGTTCGGAGACGAGGTCGCCGCATTCGAAGCGATGTTGTTAAAGAACGAGTCGTATCCGAGTTGATAACCCATGCGGAACACGGTCTCGCGATCGCCAAAGAGTCTTCTCATGAAACCGTTTTCATAAGACGGCGAATAGGCCAGGCCGAAAGTCGGAGCGAAGTTGTTGTTGTCACTCTCGACCTTATTCTCCTGGCTAAAGGGGCCCGCAAACGTTACTGGATCGACGTTGAAGAGTCCTGTGAAAGCGGCGGTATGGAGCGTATTGATCGCATTTCCAAAGTTCTCGTAACGCAGACCAAGTGTAAGTGTCAGCGAGCTGGACGCATGCCAGCGGTCCTGTGCGAAGTACGCTTGCCGGGTTAAGAAAGGATAGTAGCGCGGGCTGCCGAAATCTCTCTGGGTGCCCCCGCCTGATCCGGCGAAGTTGTCAATGTAGTTGCCCAGGGCAGTAAAGCCGCCACCTGAGCGATAGGTCAGAAGGCCGCGCTCGACGATCGGTGCGAACTGCCGTGACCGCTGCTTCAGGATATCCAATCCAAATCGGAAAGTATGGTTACCATGAATATGGCTCACCGTGTCCTGGAATACATAGTTGTTGGCGACACGTCCTTGTGGAAGGTTAGTCGCAATGCCAAATTGGGCGAGCGTTGAAATATCGAAACGCGGCAACGTCAGACCCAATGAGTCGGAAGGATTGAGCGGGAAATCAATCAGGATGCGGTTATAGGCGAGTCGCGCTTCATTGGTCCAACTGGACGAAAAAGTATGCGTCTCGGTGAACAGCAGGTTCTGATAGGTATTGTTGTTTGCCGTCCCGAAGCCCGGGAACGTAATGCCTCCACCCAACGGATCTTTCTGATCGTCAAACAGGTAGCGTGCTGAGAACTGATCGTTTTGTCCGAACATGTGATCGATGCGCACTTGCGTCTGGCGCTCGCGATAAGTTTGCGGAACAAACAGGGCGCCGGTGCCAAATTGGATGTTGCAGGGCGCAGGACAGCCTGGACGAGCACCGATGTCAATATTCTGGAATGACGACTCGCCTATCACGTTCTTTGTCACGTCCAGAAGAAGATCTACTCTCGGGTTAGTTCCAGCAGGAAAGAGATTTCTTAAAGCAGCACGTCCGGCAGGTGTCAACACCGTACGATTCGCCGATGCAGATGAACTGCGGAACTGCTCCTGCCACGCAACGAAGAAGAAGGTGCGTTGACGGCCATCGTAGGAAAACGGTTTACCTTCTCCAAAGTGCGGAAGTAGAACTGGTCCACCGAGAGTTCCAGCGTAGTACTGCTCTGTCCCACGTGGCGGATGTCCTCGTTCACGGATTGATGCAATGAGCGACTGCGTATTCGTGATGGCATCATCGCGCGTAACGTCGAAAAGGTAGGCCAGACTGCCATGAAAATCGTCGGTGCCTGATTTCGTAATCGTGTTTACAACAGCGCCACCCGCGCGACCGAACTCCGCATCGTAATTCGACGTCTGCACGGAAACTTCCTGCACAGCATCAGGGTTCGTGATCTGAAACGCCTGTCCAGCAACGGAGATATCGTTATTCTCGGTGCCGTCGATCAGGAAGTTGTTCGAACGGCCGCGTGAGCCGTTGACGGAGAACGTTCCCACACCAAAACCAAAACGATTGGTGGAAACACCGGGCAACGTCAGGGCCAGCGACACTGGATTGCGACCCGCAAAGGGCAGTTCGGTAATTCTCGCTTTATCGATATTGCCGCCTCGGACAGGGGCCTCGCTCTGAATCAGTTGGCCCGCGTCAGTGGTAATGTCTACCGTTGCGTGTTGTCCTGACGGCGCTAATTGCACCGGAACGTCGGACGTTTGATTCGCCATGACCTGGACGCCGGTGCTCTCGACTTCACCAAAGCCGACGGAGCTGACTTTTATCGAATAGGTGCCGGGGTCAACCGCTTCCAAGCGGTAAATCCCTTCACTGTTGGACGTGGTTACGCGACTGAGTTTGGTCTGCGCACTGATGAGCGTTACTTGCGCACCAGCGATTACAGCGCCGTTGGGATCGGTTACCGTTCCAGTAACTGTGCCCCGGCTGGTTTGCCCTGAAACCGTCAGCGTGAATACGAGAAGCGCACAGAGAACAAGCACAACTCTGACCTTCATGGAAGTCCTCCTAAAGAGAGTGATATGGGTGGTCCGATCCACTATTTCGTTTGAGCTTCAAC
>JBKPJS010000070.1:0-5094 GCA_046730815.1 Acidobacteriota bacterium | reverse complement strand
GCCGTACGCCTCTCGGATTCAGTCGAGATTGGACCATTCTTCCAATAGACCGGGACGTACATGAGAAAGCCTGCTTGTTTGTTATGGATTCCTTGTTCCTGGACCAGCTCGACCCGTCCGGAAGCAGCCGGCTTTCCTGTGTCGCGGGCTGTCTCCATTGCCTGCCGGCGCACCGCCTCGGTAAACATGTCGAAGCCTATTGCCGCTTTGTTGGGATCGTTTGCGGGCTGCAAGTAGAGGATAGCCGTATATTCGTCGCGCGGTGGATCTTCGGGCCAGACATGGAAATCATTCACGCCCTGGCGCTGCATGTTGGCGATGACCTTCGCCTTTTCCTCAGCAGTAAATTGCCGCGAGTAACCTATACCCTGAATGCCGGGGTAGTTTTTGTTCAGTTCTATTTGTTGGACAAAGCGATGGAACTCTCCGGCGTCAACTGCATGACTGGCGGAGAAGAGTCCGGTGCCTGCGCGCAATAACGTGGTTGCGGTCGCAATTCTGAGTCGAACCTGGTCCTGGATCTCCTGGACAGATCTATCGAAGCGGCTTTGGTCCTGCTCGTACGTGAGCTTGGAAAAGTAATAATAGACGAGTAGCGTGAAACAGAACCCCACCAGGAGGATCAGGTAAGGCACGAACACGCGGCGCACGCGTGACGGAGAAACAGTCCGGTCCTGGGGGTTCAACTCGCGCATGAGAACTACTTTAACCACAGATTACACAGACAGATCTCTGTAATCTGTGATACACAAAGTCTCCACACAGAGAAGCGAATTATCTGACTCGTCGGGTCCTTCTGCGAAGAAAATCTATCAGCACAAACTGCGACAGATTTCCAGGGTTGGCGAAATAAGCCTTGCCATTGGTCATGGCAGACATCTGTTTTACAAAGTCGACAAGGTAATAGTCACTGGCCAGCATGAAGGTGTTGATCATTATGCCGGCTTTGCGGCAGGCCTGTACTTCCTTGAAAGTTTCGGCCATCACTAAAGGATCGCCGCCCATCGAATTCTTATAAATTCGACGAGTGGAATTCGCATTTTTGGCCGGCTGGCGTGATGAAGTCTGTACGAAACAGGCCGTAGGCTTGCCGTCTGTCACCATAACGATCTGCTTCATCTCTTTGCGCTGTGCCTGAAGCAGGCGACGTGAAAGGCGCAGGCCTTCGGCGGTGTTGGTGTGGTAAGGCCCAACCTGCGTGGTTGCCAGCTTAGCAAGAGGCAGTTCTTCGGCTGCATCGTGGAACAGGACGACTTTGAGAGAGTCGCCCGGATACTGCGTGCGAATTAAGTGTGACATTGCCAATGCCACTTTCTTCGCCGGCGTGAAACGATCCTCACCGTAGAGAATCATTGAATGTGAACAATCGAGCATCACTACGGTGGCGCATGACGACTGGTAGTCGCACTGATGAACGTGCAGGTCGCGGTACTCGAGATTGAGCGGCACGTTTAACCCTTCGCGTTGAATCGCGGACAACAGCGTGGTGTTGACGTCAAGATTAATCGTGTCGCCGAACTCGTAACGTTTGCTGGCGGCCGCAGCTTCGACGCCGGTCGAGAGATATACAGTGTCGTGACGTCCAGCAGCGCTCTTGCCAAGGCTTCCGAGCAGGTTTCGCAGTGTTTTGTAACCCAGAAAGTCGAGGCCTTTTTCCGTAACTTCGAAGCGGACATCTCGAGGTAAAGGTTCTGATACTTCACCTGGTCCATTACCCTGGCGTTCCCGTGCGTTTGGTTGTGGTTGTTCCTGGTGAAGAGTCAGGTACCCTTCTTCAACCAGACGCTCGATGAGTTGATTCAGTAATTCTTCGAGCAGTGAGCCTCTGAACTTGCCTTCATTTTGCGCGAGCATCTCGCGAATTTGTTGCTCGCTTACCAGGCCTTTGTCCATGAGCGCCTGCAACAGTGCGCGGCGTAACGCATCGAGTGAGGTGTCAGTGGATTTTCGTTGGCGCGTCCAATAATAGTCGTCGTCATAGCCGGAATCGAGCAGAGCATCAGACATGCTATCCATCAGGTCACCTAAGTTGATGGAAGAAACGTCGAACCCCTGGAATTTGGAATAACGGTATTTCATTTTTAGCCACAGATTACGCAGATTACACAGATATCAGGAAAAAATCCGTGTAATCTGTGGATGGATCAGCTGTACTTCCCCGTCTCGGTTAAGTCATCGTAGATCATCCCGCGACGATCTTTTCTGGCTTTCGTCACGGCGGCGTAACTGCCTTCTTCGTTGCGCGTGATCTTGTTTTCAGCATACAAGCCTTCAAGCACCAGCTCGCACGCGGAGACGACCTGGGCGGTATCGGAGCCCTGGAAATCGAACGGAATCAATGCCGTTTCCAGCAGCTCGGGAACGGCCTCGATTAAGTCTCTGCATTCTGACGCGCCCGCAGTGTCAGCCAGTAACAGTTTGTTTCCTTCGTCGAACCATTGCACAGTGCGCGCAAAGTCAATCCCTACGAAATAACCTTCAAAGATTTCACCGGCAGCGCGCTTGATGAGATCGCGAGCGATGCGATTAGCGCCAAGCTGCTCACCTTCGTACTCGAGCTCCATCTTGCCAGTCATTGAAGGAATGGCCGCGTAGATGTCAGCGATCCGAGGCACAATCAACTCGTCGCCTGTGAGCAATGCGCGCCGTTCAGCATTTGAAATCACTGACTCCATCACCGTGATCGGCATTCGTTGCGAAACGCCTGAATGCTTGTCAACGTGATTGTCTTCGCGTGCTTCAAAAGCAATCTGCTCGACGACTTCACGAATGAACTCCGGAACGACGAGCTCGCCTTGAATGTCAAACCGATCAGTCCACGCTTCCTGCCGTGTGATCTCAATCGCCGCGGGCAGTTCTTTCGGGTAATGAGTCGTGATCTCGGAGCCGATGCGATCCTTCAACGGCGTGATGATCTTTCCGCGCGCAGTGTAGTCTTCCGGGTTTGCGGAGAACATGAGCATCACGTCGAGCGGTAAACGCACAGGATAACCCTTAATCTGCACGTCGCCTTCCTGCATGATGTTGAAAAGACCAACCTGAATCTTCCCCGCCAGATCGGGCAACTCATTGATCGCGAAGATGCCACGATTCGCGCGTGGAAGAAGCCCGTAGTGAATCGTCAACTCATCACTCAACAGGTGACCGCCCTTTGCGGCTTTAATTGGATCCACGTCGCCGATGATGTCGGCGACGGTGACATCGGGCGTGGCGAGTTTCTCAACAAACCGCGCATCACGATCGATCCAATCGAGCTCAACGGATTCGCCGTGCTCCGCCAGCATCTGCCGGCCGTACGCGGAGATCGGCCGAAACGGATCATCATTGACTTCAGAGCCTGCAATGATCGGGATTCGCTCGTCGAGCAACTCGGTAAGCAGGCGAATTATGCGGCTCTTCGCCTGGCCACGAAGACCGAGCAGGATGATGTTATGCCGCGACAGTATCGCGTTTATGAGTTGCGGAATGACCGTATCGTCGTAACCGACGATACCCGGAAAGAGCCTCTCGCCCGCGCGCAGTTTTCTGACTAGATTCAGACGGAGCTCGTCTTTGACCGAGAGGGGTTGATACCTGGCCGCCCTGAGTTCGCGAAGAGTACGTGGGTATTTCATATTTTTTGAAGGATTACATGATAGACAGGATTAGGACGATAGTCGAGACAATGTAATTAGTCCTGTAAATCGTGCAGATTCTGTAATCCTGTCAACTGCCCTTCGTCGCAAAGCTTTTCCAAATGTGCGATCACCGCTCGCTCCGCCATCGCGTGCGCCTTCGGCGAAACGTCAGTGTAAACCTGTGCGACGATCTCCTTCGGGTTATTGGCGCCTGCGCGCACCGCTTGCAGAATATCTCGTTCACGCTCGAGACGGTGTGAGATGTATTCGTCGATCTTCTGGTAGGGCGTTGCGATTGCCGGACCGTGGCCACCAAAAAGCACCGTGAGGTTTGGCAATGAACGCATGCGTTCGAGTGAGTCGAGGTAAGCGCGCATGTTGCCTTGTGGCGGATCGATGAGCACCGATCCCACCCCGACAATGTTATCGCCTGTCAGCAACACACCGCGTTGTTCGTCGTGAAAGCAAAGATGGCCCAGTGCGTGGCCGGGAGTGTGTAGCGCGCGCAAACGGATTTGCGGTTCACCCGCGAGCGTGATCACGTCGTTGTCTTGAATAAAACGATCGACATGAACGTCGCTGAGCGCTTCGGCTGTTTGCTCGTGCGCTGCGACGGGAACCGCGCCGCCTAAGTGGGCCTTGAGAGCATTGACACCGCCGACGTGATCCGGATGCAGGTGCGTTAAAATTATTTCTCGCACTTGCCGGCCCTCTGAAATCATTTCGTCAACACACTCCGCCAGCGCCTCTTGCTCATCTTGGTAGGGCGAGCCCGGATCGAAGATCAGCATCTCCGTTGAGTTGTGAACGATGTAGCAACACGTATGAGTCGCCGGCGGCCTGGTTGGCGTGCGAACTGGAAAGCACATGTAATTGGGCCGGAAGGTGATCCGGCGCGTTGGTTCTCCATGTGCCTGAGGAATGGATAAAAAACTTTCGACGAGATCCGATGTGATTCCGGCCGATAAGGTTGTTAAAGCGTGAAGCGTCGGTGGCACCGCAACGATCTCGTCGCTTAGCCAACGGTCATAAGCATCGCGCGCTGTTAACCATTCACCGCTCGCCAACTCTCCAGCGATCACGTTTGGTTCCTGCTTCGCGGGACAGTTGACCAGAAAGAACCATGTGTCAAAACGTCTGGCGTTAAAGGGGGGCGTGACCCAGCGGCCAACAAAAGTAAAATCGCGCGCGTCGAGGTGCAGCTCGTAGTGGCTCAAGAGAGCAGGCCACGACATTCGTCCGGTTTCAAGATCGTCGAGCAATGAAGCTCGTTGACCTTTCGTGAGTGTCTCGCCGCCGCGAACGACGAGCACGCCTAACTCTTCAAAGAGCTCACGCGCGCCGCCGCTAATCATCGCGGCCGTTTGCGGATCCGGCGCATTACGGACGTCGACCTCGGCATCGCCGGCGTCGAGTTGTCCACCGGGAAAAGCGTGATATCCACCCAAAAACGCAAGCGCGTCGCTGCGTTTCACCC
>JBKPJS010000069.1:0-2844 GCA_046730815.1 Acidobacteriota bacterium | reverse complement strand
GCTTAATACTATGCCATTTAGAATGTCCGGACATTGGAGTTAGATCCTTCTGAAATGTGGGCTGTCAGGGACGGCAATATATCACAACTTCTCTGCGTAATCTCAGCCGCAGATTCACGCTGATAAACGCAGATCCGCGTTTATCCGCGTGAATCTGCGGCTCAACTCTTCAGTTGTTCGTATTCCTTCCGTGCTTGAACCAACACAGGCAGGTCGGGGTCGGCGTCTTTCCAGATGGCAAAGAAATCCTGATAAGCCTTGCGTGCGCCGGCGGTGTCGCCGCTGAGCGCCGCCGCGCGCCCGAGGCCGAGGTGTGCGAGCACATGCGCCGCAGAAAGATAATCGATTCCAGGATGGTCTATGATCGTTTGGAACTCCCGCGCGGCCTCGTTACCCATGCGCTGTTCCAAATAAAGACTCCCACGAGCATAGTTGTTAGTAAGACCAGTCGCGATGCCGCCATCGTAACTTCGAATCGACTCCAACAACCGGATCGCTTCGGCAACATTGCCACGGCTTCTCTCGACTTCGGCCTGAATAACCGGCATCATCATCGAATTTATAACGGTGTCCGTCGAATACGCCGTTCGCAGTTGGTTCAATATGGCCTGCGCCTGGCTCGCGTCATTACAAGCGGCGTAGATTAACGCCGCACCGGCAAGGCTGTTCCGTCCGCGGTAGAGGGCCAATCCAGCCTTCGTATTCTCTTTCGCCTGCTGGCACTTGCCCATCAGCAACTGATTAGTCGCCAAGCCTAACAACTCTTTTGTTGCATTCTCTGCACGATTCTCGGTCTTGAATATCTCAACCGCGCGTTTAACGAGATCCTCCGACTGCTTTAGTTTTCCAAAATACGCGGCAGTGTTTGCGAGGGCGATATTAACGTCGGCTTCCTCGGGCTTGCCTTTGGACCACGCGATCTCACGATCCATAGCCGCCTGGTCTCGACGCAGGAAACCAAAGAAGTATCTGCTAAAGTGTGCGATCAGGGAGTCAGGATTGAGTTTCTCAATCTCTTTCGACGCCTGTTCGGCTTCGTCAAATCTTCCCAATCCGACAAAACTTGCGACCACATTCTCGCGTGCAGCGATATTGTTCGGACTCAGCCGCACGGCCTCCAATCCTTCTTTTAGCGCTTCTTCATAATTGCCAAGCATCTGGTAATTGATGGCCAGATTGTTGTGCGGTATGAAGTCGGTGGGATAGAGACGCGCCCACGTCGTTAAAGTTTCAATGGCCTTATCAAGTTCGCCGCTGATATAGTTGTAATACTTCTCCGTTATGTAGAGACGTTCGCGTTCACTGACACGATCACGCAGATCGTAGGCCTTTTGAATATGTTCTTTCGCGGTTTCCAGTTGTCCCTGATTTACGTAAAAGACACCCATACGCGCGTAGGCCATCGCAAAGTTCGGATCGAGTTCGGCGGCGCGTTTATAAAACGCAAGTGACTCTCTTGCTCTTCCACGAGCGCGCTCCTCGTCGCCCATCGCAAAGGCTTTCAACGCTTCCAAAGAGGAAGTTGTCGCTTGCTCGATGCTTACGTCGTATTTTTGAATCGAGCTCAACGACTCACCGAGTTTCTGGCGGAGATTCGACGCCGCCGTGCCGAGGGCTGAAAGTACCTTCTCCTTGCTTTCGGCTTCGATCTGTTCGCGCGCAATCGGGTCGCCCGAGCGCGGATTCATTGCCTCCAAAGTGATCACGTAGTGACTGCCGAGACTCGCAATCGACCCGGTCAACATCGCCTTGATTCCCTGGCGTTCGCAAATCTCACGACCAATGTCGCGTGTGATTCGATCGTCAGGCGACCGGCCCATGAACCGCAGTGTTTCGCGTACACGTTCTTCAGGAAATAGATTCAAGAACGGCGTTTGACCGAGATGGACGGCGAGGGCCTGCTTGAGCGTCCCGTCGAAGACCGGCTCACCTGTCGTGTTAACGAAATCGGTGAGCAGAACCGTGTCACGCGCGGTAAGCGGGTTGGAGTTGCGATTGTAGAGATAAAACGCCGAGCCAGTCGCAGCAATGACCAGCAGCGCAACCATGGCGGCGGCGATCTTATGACGTTTGATTCCGCTTGCGATGTATTCGGCGCTTGAAACGTGTGAAATCGTTTTCTCGGCAGTCGGCACTGCGCGTTCGGGAGTAGTTGGCGGAGCACTGATTTTTGATCCGCTAAAGCTGCCGGGCGCGGCGGATCTCTCGAGCTCCGATTCAAACTCGAGGCGCTGTTTCAGCCGGCGCAGATCGGTGAGAAGTTCCTTGATGGTCTGGTAGCGCTCGTCCCGATCTTTGCGCAGCGCCTTCATCACGATCCAATCCAGCTCCGCAGGCACGTTCGGCGCGAAACGAGCGAGAGGAGGCGGCTCCTTCTGTGTGATCGCAACGATAACGTCAGTGGACGTTTCACCTTCAAAAGGAGTTCGGCCGGCGACCATTTCATAGATCACAACACCCAGACTCCAGATGTCACTGCGTGCATCGACAGGCTTGCCGCGCGCTTGTTCAGGCGACATGTAGTGCGACGTGCCCATTACGACGCCGGCGTCAGTTTGGACCATCACTCTCGTCGCGGCTTCGCCGTCTAAAGGGCTTCGATCGACAGTCTCGGTCAACTTTGCCAGGCCGAAGTCCAACACTTTCACATAGCCGTTGCGACGCACCATGATGTTGTCGGGCTTAATGTCGCGGTGCACGATGCCGGCGGCGTGCGCTTCTTCGAGTGCGCCGGCAACCTGGATCGCGATGTCGAGGATCTCGGGCGTCTGGAGTTGTGAGGCCGCTGCCTTACGACGCAGCGTGACGCCTGTCTCTTATACACATCTCCGAGCCCACGAGACT
>JBKPJS010000068.1:0-3817 GCA_046730815.1 Acidobacteriota bacterium | reverse complement strand
CACCGGATTATATTCGTCGGCAGCGTCAGATGTGTATAAGAGACAGAGTCGGTTGAAGGTGTGGCGCGACCTGAGGATCTGCGTGCGGCAATGAACACCCGCACCGGAATTGTTTCCATCAGTTACGTGCAATATTCGAATGGTTTCCGGTCCGATCTCGAGGAACTGGCGAGCATCAAGGGCCGTCACGCGCTGGTGGTCAACGCCAGTCAGGCGGCAGGTGCTTTCGAGATTGACGTGAAGCGCATGAAGATCGATGCACTGTGCGCAACCGGTCACAAGTGGATGTTGTCGGGATACGGTTCCGGCTTTGTTTATATCAGCAAAGAACTGCTGGCTGCGTCACGCCCGCGATCGATCGGGTGGTTAAGCGTTCAGGATCCTTACGGAGACAAAAACAACGAGGTGCATTTGCGTCATGACGTCTCGGCACGGGCTGAGCTCGGATGTCCGCACTTCGCGGGTATTTTCGCGTTAGGCGCCTCGATTGAAATAATGCAAGCGATCGGCATGTCAAACATTGAGGCTCGCGCACTCGATTTGAACCGCATGTTGACGGCGAGATTGAACGAGATTGGTTGGACAGTTTTGTCCCCGCTTGGAAATGAGATGTTTCGTTCTGCTGAGACACTCGTTGCGGCGGACAACCCTGCGCAGGTGGTCAGTCACCTAGCGTCACAAAAGATCCTCGTCACTGAGAAGCCACGAGGCTTTCGCGTCTCCACCGACTTCTTCAACAACGAAGACGATATTGAAAGCCTTATTCACAGATTACACAGATTTCACTGATTCATCTATGTAGTCTGTGGATGGATTTGCCTTTTTTCTTAGAACCGGTCGCAGGCGCCGCATTCGCAAAATTCTTACGCGCCAGCGTCACGAACTTTTGCATAATCGGCGAATCGTAACCGTTGCTCAACTGCGCGATTCCCAGCTCCCAATTGATCTGCGCGCCTTCGATCCACCAGCGTATCAACTTACCCTTTTCAACTTCTTCTTTCACCGATTGCAGCGGCACGATGCCGACACCCATGTCCTCTTCGACCATGCGGCGGATCGCCTGCTGGCGGCTGAGCTCCATCGCGACTCGCAACGTCACTCCAGCCTGCGCAAAAAACTGATCGATCAATCGACGTGTATTGCCACCACGCTCGCCAAGAATCAGCCGCTCACCCGCAAGCGTGTAGGCACTAATCGTTTTTTGTTTTGACAGTTTGTGACGGGGCGAAGCGATCGCCACGAGTTGATCTTCACTCAATCTTTCAGTCTTGATACCACGCACGTCGACGGGCAGTGAAACAAAAGCGATATCGACTTCTCCGGCGAGAATCTGATCGACCAGCACTTCGCTCGTTCCTGAAGTGACGCCGATTTCGGCCGCGGGATGCTGTTTGCGCAGTTCCTTCAAAATTGCCGGCAGTTTTTCGGTCAGGACCATGGCCGACGCACTTCCAATTCGCAACCGTCCGCGCTCAGCGCCCGCGAGCTCTGCTATTTCATCAAGTGCTGCATCATGTTCGCGCAAGATATGTCGCGCGCGCCGTAAAAGCTGTTCACCAGCCTCGGTCAAAATCACGTGACGTGGGGCTCGCACAAAAACTTTCGCTCCGATCTCGTTCTCCAACTGCCGGATCTGCATACTGATCGCCGCCTGCGTAACGTGTACTCGCAACGCCCCGGCAGTGAACGTTCCAGACTCCGCAATGGCCACAAAGGCCCTCAATTGTCGAATTTCCACGGTAGGCTCCCGATATCAAGATGGATTATCGTAATAATAAAATCTTTTAGTTTCCATTATAAATCAGCGGCACCTAGAATAATCAATAATGTTCACGCAAAACTCGGTTGTGGGGGTCGATGGTGGCGGGACCAAGACCGAAGCCGTCATCATAGATGCCAATCAACACGTGATTGGTGATGGTCTGGCTGGACCATCAAACCCCCTGCGAGTAGGAGTTACAGCGGCCGCAGCAGCGGTGCGCGAGGCAATCGACAGCGCGTGCGCATCGGCGAAGCTTCGCCGCGGGGATCTGGTCGCCGCGCAGATTGGACTGGCCGGCGCGCGCCGCAGGGAATTGCGTGAGCGCATGCGCGAAACACTCACGCCGCTCGGTATCGGGGAGATCGAAGTCGTCACTGACGCTACTATCGCTTTGTATGGAGCGACTGATGGTGCTCCGGGACTAGTTGTTATTGCAGGGACGGGATCGATCTGCTGTGGAATCAATGCTCGCGGCAAGCGTTTTTGCGCCGGCGGTTGGGGACCGATCGCAGGCGATGAAGGTGGCGGCGCCTGGCTCGCTCGCCGCGCGCTGCGAGCAATCGCTTATGCTTTCGACGGGCGTGGTCCAAAGACCGAGCTTACCGAATTAGCCTGCGCGTATTTTCACGTGACGAGTGCAGACGATCTGACCACCGCGATCTATGCGCCCACGATTACCAACGAACGTTTGGCTGGCTTCGGCAGAGACGTTGTTAACGCGGCGAAGATGAAGGATGAAGTGGCCCTGCGGATCGTTGCGGATGGCGGAACGGAGCTCGGGCTCTCAGCCGTCGCGGTAATTCGCCACTTGCAGATGGAGCGTGAGCGCTTTCAGATAGCTTACGTCGGCGGTGTTTTCAAAGCGGCTGGCGATTTGATGCTCAATACTCTGAGCGCCGAGGCCAGGAAGGTTGCGCCACGAGCATTTTTTGAGCCACCTCACTTCGCTCCGGCGGTCGCTGCCGCTAGAATGGCCCGTGAACGCATTAACCATGTCGCACTCGCAGTTTGATCCAGCCGCCAGATGACTGAAACCGCGCTTCCAATCACCGAACAAGAGAATCCGCGTTCACAGAATCTCAGTTCACAATCGACCGCAGAAATAGTTGCGCTCATGAACGAAGAGGACGCTCTCGTCGCGAGTGCTGTGAAACTCGTTCTTGCCGATATCGTGAAGGCGGTTGACGAAACAGTGGCGAGACTCGCGAACGGTGGGCGGCTCTTTTACACCGGCACAGGAACTTCAGGACGATTGGGTGTGCTTGACGCTGCTGAGTGCCCGCCTACTTTTGGGGTATCTCCGGAGCTGGTCCAGGGCGTGATTGCAGGCGGTTACGATGCGTGCTACCGCGCGGTCGAAGCTTCGGAGGACGACGCAGATGCCGGAGGTGCTGATCTGAGAAAACGAGGGTTCGAGGCTGGTGACGTTTTGGTTGGAATCGCCGCCTCGGGCCGCACTCCCTATACTGTCGGCGCGGTAACGTTTGCGCGCTCGCTCGGCGCTTTTACTGTTGCTCTAACGTGTGTTCCGGGATCGCCAATCATTCGAGCGGCGGAGTTGAGCATCGTTCCTGTTGTTGGACCAGAAGTCGTCACCGGCTCGAGCAGGCTCAAAGCGGGCACGGCGCAAAAGATGGTTCTCAACATGATCTCGACGGCGACGATGGTACGACTCGGGTACGTGAGCGGGAACCGCATGTCGAACCTGCAAGCGCGAAACGTCAAGCTGCGCGAGCGGGCTGTTCGCATCATCATTGCCGAAACCGGATTGGACCAGGAGGCAGCGGCAGCAGCATTTGCAGCAGCAGGCTTTGACCTGAGAGCCACACTGGCAATGGTTAGAAAGTCAGTTTGACAGGATTTACATGGAATCATGTCTAATCCTGTAAATCCTGTGAAATAAAACATGAAAGCTCTCGATCTAATCATCATCTTTGGCTACCTGATCGGGATCGTTCTGTTTGGCACCTGGTTTGGTCGTAAGCAAAAGACCACCAGCGACTATTTTCTTGGCGATCGTTCGGTGCCGTGGTGGGCAGTGGCGTTTTCGATCGT
>JBKPJS010000067.1:0-9728 GCA_046730815.1 Acidobacteriota bacterium | reverse complement strand
GTGCTCCGGCTTACTCAAACAACCTGACCCTCGATGGCCTCGATAACAACGACGATCGCGCTGCACGCGAACGTTTTCAACCATCGCTCGAAGCGATTGCCGAGGTGCAGGTGATTACGAATCAATTCTCGGCGGAGTATGGACGCGCGTCCGGGGGTCGCGTCAATCTCCGCACGCGCAGCGGCTCGCAACAATTTTATGGCCGTGCTTTTTACTTTTTCAGAGACGAAGCACTCGACGCAAATACATTCAGAAATAACTCGCTTGGTATTCCGCGCCTGCCGCTTCAGGAACACGTCGCCGGTTTCACGATTGGCGGACCTGTGCGCGCTATGAAAGAGGCGGTGTTCTTTGTTTCTTACGAAGCAAACCGCGTACTGGATAGCGCGCTCATCGACACGTTGGTTCCAGTGAAACACAACGCGACATTTCCACTGCCTGGGCCAACTCATCTTGTTCGCACGCGACTCGAAGATGCTGAAGCTCCCACGCTCGCCGCTGAGGTCGCGCCGTTCATCTCGTCGATCAGCACGCCGGTCAAAAACACAAGTGCCACTGCGCGCGTCGATCATCAGTTTGGACCAATGCACAATGCTTCGGCCGTGTACCAGCGCGGCCGACTCATCAACCTGAGACAGTTTGGCGGTGGGAATCGTTTGGCAGAGGCGCTCCAGGGACGCAGGCGCAATTCAGACGCGCTCTCGTTTTCGGATAATTTCGTGTTCTCCGACACCCGCGTCAATCAATTACGGTTTCAATACTCACGCTTAGCGCCTGCGTTTGAAGCTCGCGGAGGTGATAAGCCCGTCGTGCTTATCACCCTGAATGATCCGTTGATTGCCGGAGATCGGGAAAGACGATCCGGCACGTTGGTCGCCGGCTCCTCAACGTCGGGTGGAAGTGATCGACGTGAGGATCGCGTGCAGATCCAGGATGTGCTGTCGCTCGTCAGCGGTAATCATTCTCTGAAGCTGGGAGCTGACATTCATCAGGTCCGGTCGATGTTTATCGACCTCGCGGATCTCACCGGCACTTTCAACTTCGCCAGCGCCGGAGACTTTCTGGCCGGTATACCCAATCGCTTTCGTCAAAACTTCCAGAGCTCCTCAACGCAGAAAAATCTTTACACAGGCGTCTTTGTGCAGGACGAGTGGCAGATCCTGCCGCAACTGCTTTTAAGTTATGGATTGCGTTACGAGTACGAGACTATCTTGCGCGATCCAAACAATTTTGGTCCAAGGCTTTCACTCGCCTACAGCCCTTTGCAGTCAGGAAAGCTTGTGTTGCGCTTCGGCAGCGGGATCTTCTTTAACCGTCCGTTGCTGCGAACGATCGACGATTTCACTTTAGCCAAACAACAACTCTTCTTCGACACCAATCAGCTTCGCGATCCATTGACAGGCAAGCTGATGACTGCGGAACGGCGTCGCGGATTTATCGCAGTGAACCTGCGGTTTCCTGAAACGCTCCGCTCGGATTCAACGTTGGTGCGTGAGTTCGGCGTGCGCAATACAGATTTCTCGCGCCGGTTGGATCCTGCCTTGAGAATTCCGGAGAGTTACCAAATTAATGCGGGCATCGAACGCGATTTGGGCCGCGGGTATTCCGTTGAAGCAAACTTCATATTTACGCGAGGCATACACCTGTGGCGGGAATTCAATGCGAATGCTCCGGTGCTTCCCTCGGGTTATAAAAACTTCTCCGAATTTCTGGCCTCGCGCGATTTCGCCAATTTCTTCAGTCCAACAACGTCGACTCGTCCGCTTTACAACGCCGCCACGGCGGGCGAACTGGTTAGGTTCGCCTATGGAAGTTCGAGCTCCAACACAGTGAATCGCACGATCGAATTTGGCGTTCCCGTTTCAGTGATGAATCTCAACAGTCCGACTTCGACGACCATGATCGAAGTCGCCCTCGCCGCGCTTAACAACCTGCGTCCTGACCCGGCACGTGGAGAGCTCGAGCAATTGATCTCGGCGGGCAACAGTTTCTATCGAGGAATGACCGTCGAGTTGCGGAAGCGATTCGGTTCCGGGTTCACTTTTCGCGCCGGCTACACGCTTTCGAGTTTGATCGACGATGGAGTGGTCAACACTTCCGACGCCCTCGTGCCGGGAGACTTCCGCGCTGAACGAGCACGCAGCCTGCTCGATCGCCGGCATCGTTTCGTTTTTTCCGGAACATTCAACATGCCGCGAATGCTCGGCGCGTTGCAGTTATCGCCGATCTGGCGTGTTGCTTCGGGAGCGCCATTCAACATTTCGCTTGGTGGCGTCGATCGTAATCTCGACGACGTGTCAAATGATCGGCCTAACTATTCTGGTGATCTCCGTTTGCTCCGCTGGCGTGCGCCTGGTGAGCCGATCGACACTCGCGTGGTCCAATCATTCAGCGTGCCGCAGATTGGTCAGGTGGGAAACTTGCCGCGCAATGCGGGCCGTGGTCCAGGGCTCTTCGTGTTCGATCTGAACGTGGTGCGTGAAATCAAGCGCCTGCGACTGTCAGTGGAGTTCGATAATGTGTTGAATAAGACTGTGTTCAGTTTTGGATCTGAGTTTATCGATGCGTCGGATTTTTTAGTCGCGAAACGGACGATGCGGCCCAGGCAGATCCGCGTTGGGTTGAAGATCGATTTTGGCCGCAGATGAACGCAGATGAGCGCAGATTTTAAGTATGCAGTGCTGACGCAGAGATAATTGGGGTGTTCTATGAGGTATAAATGAGTTAGGGACGGGGTTCCTCGAATCTGTTTACCAAAAATCTCTTGCGTTAGCGCTCGAATCGGCGGGACTCAGCGTAAAGAGCCGGATTGATATTCCCGTCTGGTTTCGCAAACATCAGGTGGGGCACTTTGAAGGAGATATACTCGTCGAGAACTGTGTTCTTCTCGAACTAAAGGCTGCTCGTGCGCTCGATTCTTCGCACCAAGCGCAACTCTTGAACTACCTGAGAGCAACAGTGATAGAAGTCGGTTTACTGCTTAATTTTGGTCCAAAGCCCGAATTCAAGCGTATGGCTTTTGATAACAGCAAAAGGAGAGTTCGCTGATCTGCGAAAATCTGCGTTTATCTGCGGCTTCTATACTTGCCACATCGAGCTCGTGAGCGCTCTATTCGTCTTTTCATCCATCGGTTCATCGTCTTTGCCTTCCAATTTCCTCTAATGAGGGTCGTACGTATGGGTTGCTTCGCAGGTTGCATGCCAATACGTCTTCCCACCTGTAACGCGGATTTCGCCGCCAAAAAGGACCTCGCGCCGCACGATTTCGTATCCAAAAGCCGCAAATGGCTTGTGGTAAACTCCGCTGGATGGCACTCACCGACTCCCCAACCGAGCACGTCAGCGAGATCGAGGCAGCTTTGCTCGACGCTGAGCTCTTCGTGAAATACCAGGCGCCGGACCGGGCTATCAAGCGCCTGCGGACTGCCCTGGAAATTAGTGCCCGTTCATTAAAATTGCGCGAACGCTTGCGCGAAATCTGCACCTCACATAAGCAGGTCGAGGAAGCTGCCCGCCAATGTCTCGCGCTCGCAAGTCTCTACATCGAACGTGAAGATTTTGACACGGCCCACGATCGCCTGCTCGAAGCCAAGCAACTCGACGCGCGGATAAACATCGCGGGAGGCCTCGAGGCAATTCGTCGCGCGCGACGGCCTGACCTGAAGCCCACGCCAGGCCCTGAAGCAAACTTCGAACGGAAGCATTTCACCCTCGCCGGAGACCTGAGTACCATCAGCGTCTTCGACGCCATTCAAGTCATCGAAAACGCCCGATTGAATGGCGTGCTGACTCTCAGCGGTCCAATTCACCAGGGGCAGGTGAAGTTTAATGACGGCCGGATTGTCGATGCGGAGTGTGATCGTCAGACTGGGGATCTGGGCTTTCAGCGAGTGGTGGAGATTACCAGCGGCACGTTCGAGTTTCAGAAAACTTCGGAACAGTTTCCCACGCGGATTCAAGCACTCAGCAACACGAACCTCATTCTCGATACGCTTCGATTATTAGACGAGCGCAAACAGTGAAACAGGATTACAGGATTTTCAGGATTGACATGTAATCCTGTCATCAATCAATCAGTACGCGGGTATTCAGCGCTTCGGCTTTTTCGATGGCCGTGAGTAAGCGAAGAAACTGGTTGTAGTTTCGACTGCGCGAAGTTAGACGCGCAACTTCCGACTGGCTCAGCTCGCTGCGCAAAACGAGATCGAGAAAATCGTAATAGTCGGCAGCAGCTTCAAAGGGAAGCTCGCGAGTGTACGTGGTGGTGTCGCTGTCTTCCGAACGAAAGCCGGCGAGCAGATCGAAGATGTTGTCAGTCGTGAGGCGTGCGGCGTCACGCGTGAGAACGATCGGCACGCGCAATTCAAAGAACCTCAAACCATCTTCAGTAACGACACGTCGCAACTCCTTTGTCGCCTCGCCGTCAAAAGGCGACTCCGGATCGACCAGGATTCGCAGCAGCCGCGGCTGATCTTCTTTATCCATAGTGTCGAGCGCAAGCTGCACGCGATCGGCGAGAAACTTTTCAAACTGCGCCTCCACCGGATAATTGATCCGCCCCAAACAACCTACCGACTCACCATCACCGGCAATCTCCCAAGGAAGGCACGCAGGACAGTGGGCGCAGACGGTCGTTGCTTCCTGCATTCGTTCAATTTCGGCGCTGGCGTTCTCGACCCATTTAAGTTTATCGACCGAAGGCGCGCTGGCATCCCCAGTCGTGAGCTTTGCGTGCAGGCTGCTCAAACGTCCCCACTGGCGCAGGTGCTGCTCGGAGTAATTCGCCCGCAGCGGGCACGCGTATTGAAGTGCGAATTCAAGCGACATCGGAGAAAGTATAGGTCATATAAGTCTTATAGGTCATATAAGACCTATCCTCCTTCTTTGTGATAAGCTTTCCGCATCCCGCAAGCGCCGCTTGGAAAGGTCAAACCCATGGCAGTTAGTCAGGAACTCTTGGAAATACTCGCGTGTCCGGCTTGCAAGGCGAAGGTTGAACTGAAGCCCGATGGGAACGCACTGAAATGCGTAGAGTGTAAACGCGTCTATCCCATCCGCGACGACATCCCGGTAATGCTCATCGACGAGGCCACCATCGAAGAATGATGCGATGAACAGCCTGCGCGACATCGTTGAACTTTCCCCACAGCTACGCGTCATCGAAACACAAGCAATGTACGGATTGCAGGGTCAAGACGCCGCGCAACCACTGGCGCCGCCTCGCTGGGACTGGCGAGACGTGCGAAAAGTCTTATTGGTTCGTCTTCGTTCGATCGGCGATACCGTTCTCGCCACGCCTTCCATCTTTGCGTTGAAGCGATTTCTGCCAAATGTCGAGGTGGACATCCTGGTGGAAGATTGGGTCGCGCCCGTGCTCAACAACCATCCTCATCTCGACAACGTAGTTGTGTTGGAACGCGGTGGCCTGGTCGCTCGAACGCGTGCGGCGCGTGAAATTCGGTCCGCCGGTTACGACGTCGTTTACAACCTTCACGGCGGGACCACTGCGACTTTCCTGACGCGAGCTACCGGGGCACGTCATCGCGTCGGGTTTAAGACATATCAATACGCGCAACTTCACAATCACCAGGCACCGTCGCCTTTGTTGCTTTGGGGACAACAGAAGACACACTCGGTCGAACAACAACTTGCTTTACTTGGCTGGACCGGAGTGCCGGTTACAGACCGGCCACACACGCAGCTAGGTGTGTCACCCGAAGCTGCTCAAGCTGTGGACGAGCGTCTGGCCGCAGCCGGACTCACCGATCGAAAGTTCACACTGATCCACCCGGCGGCAGCGTTCGCCACGAAGCAATGGGCCACAGAAAACTTTGCGCGGGTGATTGAGTTTCTTGCGGAGCGTGGTTACGCGTCGGTGGCAATTGCAGCACCACATGAAAAAGCGCTCGTGGAAAGTTTGTTGCATGAATCTTCCGTGGAGATTGTGTCATTTGACTTGTCGCTGCCCGAAGTGACTGCATTGGCCTCCAGATCGCAACTGTTTGTCGGTAACGACAGTGGAATAGCGCACATCGCAGCCGCCGCCGGCACACCGAGCGTTGTTATTTTTGGCTCTTCAAACATCGCGCACTGGCGTCCGTGGAATCGTGCCGCGGCGGAAGTTGTGTTTGAAGAGATGCCATGCCAACCCTGCCACGGGTATTTTTGCGAGAAGTTTGCGCAGCCCGAATGTATCCTGCGCGTGCCGGTGACGAGAGTCACGGCGGCAATTGAAAGATGCCTCAGTTAACAAAATCTCGAGCTTCCGAGATCCTGCAAGCTCTTCGCGACCGGTACGTCGTGGTGCTGGGCGACGTGATGCTCGACGAGTTTGTTTGGGGCGACGTTACGCGCATCTCTCCCGAGGCGCCGGTTCCGGTGGTCGATGTGCGCCGTGAATCGGTCCATCTCGGTGGCGCTGCGAACGTGCTCGCGAATTTGGTTGCGCTTGGTGCACGCGGATCCGTGGTCGGTGTCATAGGCAATGACGTAACGGGCGAACGCTTGCGAGTTGGTTTGCGCGAGCTCGGCACTCATGACGACTCTTTGATAGTAGACGAAACGCGTCCGTCGACCATTAAGACGCGCATCGTCGCGCACAACCAGTTGGTAGTACGCGCCGATCGCGAGTCTCGCACGCCCGTGAGTCCTAAGATAGAGGAGAAGATCGTTTCATGCTTGAAAGATGAGTTGGAGCGGGCCGACGCGTTTGTGGTTTCAGATTACGACAAGGGTGTCATAACCCCCGCCATACTGCGCGAGATTCTGCCCGTCGCGTATGAACGTGTGCCGGTGCTGATAGATCCAAAGTTGCGTAACTTCAATTTCTATCGCCCGGCAACGCTGGTGACGCCAAACCACCTCGAAGCACTACGCATGAGTGATTCTGAAGACCACTCAGACGATGGATCGCACCACGCCGCGAAAGCAATTCGCGACAAACTCGGCTGCGATGCTGTGCTGATCACTCGCGGCGATCGTGGAATGATGCTGCTGGGCGCTGATGGAGAACCGGTTTACGTCGAGACGGCAGCGCGCGAAGTTTATGATGTTACCGGCGCGGGCGACACTGTTATCGCCGCTCTTGCTGGTGCACTAGCAACAGGCGCAACGATGATTGAGGCCGCTTCGCTCGCGAACCACGCCGCAGGCATCGTAGTTGGAAAAGTCGGTACGGCGACCGCGACAGCAAACGAGCTGTTAGACAGTTTTGCCGCAGATGAACGCGGATAAAATGAAATGGTAGGCAAGACGCTTCGCAACTATCGCATCACGGAGAAGCTCGGCGTGGGCGGACAGGGCGCGGTCTACAAAGCGACTGACGTCAAGTTGGGTCGCCCCGTCGTCATCAAGGTGATACCTCCGGAACTCAGCGCGAAGGAAGCAAACCTGAAACGATTTGAACGCGAAGCGCGCCTCGCCTCATCATTGGACCATCCAAACATCTGCACGATCTTCGATCTCGACGAAGTGGACGGGGTTCATTTCATCGCGATGCAGTTCGTCGAGGGTAAGAACGTTCGCCAGCTCGTCGCTGGTCGTCCACTTGAACTAAAAACGGCGCTGCTGATCGGTTTGCAGGTCGCCGACGCACTTGCGGCCGCGCACAGCCGCGGCATCATTCATCGCGATATCAAGTCAGGCAACGTGATGGTAACGTCGTCAGGCCAGGTAAAAGTGCTCGACTTTGGCTTGGCCAAACTGCTGGACGACACTGAAGCGGCAACTGCGGGAATTCATCGCACGGAGCTCACCGAAGTCGGCGTGCCTTACGGGACCGCAACTTATGCAGCGCCGGAACAGGCGCGCGGCGATCGTGTAGATAAACGCGCGGATGTCTTCTCGCTCGGCGTCTTGCTTTACGAAATGCTGACTGGCACCTGGCCCTTTCGCGGTAAGACGACAATCGACGTGCGTCACGCTGTGCTACACGATCCGCCGCGACCTATCTCAGAGTTGCGTTCGAGCGCGATCCCGCCGCGTTTACAACAGATCATCGATCGCGCGCTGGCGAAGGAACCGAGAGATCGTTTCCAGAACATGGAAGACTTTCGCGACGAGCTGCGACAGGTGCTTCAGGAAATTGATGCGAGCGCCGGCGGTTTCCAGAGCGTCACTCCGGAACCGCCCCGGCATTTGTCCGGAGCCAATCCCGTTTCGCGAGCGGTTCGCTGGCTAAAGTCGATCACCAGGACTGAGTCGCCCACAACTTCGCCAAACCTGAACACGCCTTCGAAGCAAGGCATCCACGAAACACCTTTCACCACCGTTGCGGATCAAGAGAAGAAGAGCCTCGCGATACTTTGTTTCAGAAACTTGAGCAACGATCCTGCTTCGAGTTTCTACGAGTTCTCACTCGCGGACGCCGTCATCACCGAGCTTGCGCGCGTGCGATCGTTGGTCGTCCGGCCTTCGTCTGTGATCGCAAGGTACCAGGGCCAGCAAAGAGATCCGCGCGAAATTGGCGAGGAGTTGAAGGTTAGTGCGGTGTTGACCGCGGGGTTCATTCATGCCGGTGAACGCTTTCGCGTGACGGCGCAATTGATCGATGTTGGTTCCGGCGAATTGCTTTGGAGCGATCGCATCGATACCGCGGCGTCAGACATCATTGCCCTTCAGGATACGATTGCGCAACGAATCGTCGAAGGGTTGCGCGTCGAGCTAAGCCCGGCCGAACAAGTCGGTATTGCCAAGGCTTCTACTCGGAATCCTGCCGCTTACGAGCAATACTTGCGCGGGCGCGACCTGTTCGCGCGCTTTATCTTCCGCACGTTGTCGCCGGACGATTGCGATGGCGCGATCGCGCATTTTGAACGTGCGATCCAGCTCGATCAAAACTTTGCGTTGGCCTATGACGGGCTCGGCGCTTGTTACGTGAACCGTGTCTTTAAAGGGTTTGGCGGATGCGAAGATTACGAACGCGCCGAAGCTGCTTTCACAAAAGCGCTGGCCCTCGATCCGAATCTTTTCGAAGCGCGTATGCTGATGGTGTTTGTATACCTGTGGCGCGGTGAAAAGCAGAAGGCGCGGGATGAGGTCAGCCGCGCGCGGCATGAGGCGCCGAATGAGCCGGTGGTCCATTTTGTGAAGGCGCTGCTGCACCGGTTGGATGGTGAGTATGGACGCGCCCTGCGTAGTTACGATCGTCTCGTACGTCTCGATCCGGCGGCGCACGTGGTCGCAAGTTACAGTCGCGCTCTGGTTCACATGTACATGGGCCACTTTGATGAGACATTTCGCGAGCTCGACAATGCCGGTGAGCCTGACAATCCGCTGGTGCGAACTTTCCGCGCGCTGGCTTTGTATTACACGGGCCGCACGGATGAGGCGGCGGAGTTGATGAAAGACGTTGTTGAGAAGCATCCAAACATGCATGGGATACGGCCGTTCATGGCGATGTTTCTGAGTGCGCAGGGCAAGCACGACAAAGCGCTCGCGCAGCTCACTCCGGATGTGAAACGGAACGGCGAAGTCGATGCGGATATCAGTTATTCGATCGCGTCGGTTTATGCGCTCGAAGGATTGCAGGCGGATGCGTTTGAATGGCTGGAGCGTTCGATATTGCTCGGTAATTCGAACCGTCCGTGTTTTGAGAGTGATCCGAATTGGGCGGCGCTGCGCGGAGACCCGCGGTTCGCGGAACTGATGGAGAGACTTTAACCGCGGATGACACGGATTTAAATCCGGATTTTATCCGTGTCATCTGTGGTTAGGTTTTAGTTTAAGCC
>JBKPJS010000066.1:0-4307 GCA_046730815.1 Acidobacteriota bacterium | reverse complement strand
GCCCTGCTGCGGGTGGTCCAACGATCCGAAACGCAAACTGTTCATGGATGCGACGGGCCGCGCACCCATCGTAAAGATGTCGCGCAGAATTCCTCCGACGCCGGTCGCCGCGCCCTGAAACGGTTCTATGAACGATGGATGATTGTGCGACTCGATCTTGAACGCCGCGCACCAACCGTCGCTGAGATCGACCACGCCGGCGTTCTCTCCGGGGGGCACGATCACACGTGGGCCAGTGGTTGGCAGTCGTTTCAAATGGACGCGAGATGATTTGTACGAGCAGTGTTCCGACCACATGACCGAGAAGATCCCGAGTTCGGCAAAACTCGGTTCACGGCCAAGCAGTTCCTTTATTCGCTCGAATTCTTGCTGTGTGAGGTTATGGGCAGAGATAAGATCGGGAGTAATCATTACGTAACAGATTGAACTTAGCCGCAGATTTACGCTGAAAAACGCAGATCAGAAAAGTCTTTTAATCTGCGTTCATCCGCATCAATCTGCGGCTAAATACCGATTTCACTTTTCGCCTTTCTTGACCACTTTTTCGATCGCCTCGCGCAGTTCCGCAGTGTTGACGCGTCCGATGTGCTTGTAAACAATCTCGCCATTTTCGTTGTACAGAAAAGTTGCGGGCAGGTCGCCTCGCCATCTCGGGTCGACGAGGTTGATGGCTGGCTCCGGGTCTGAAGCATCGAGCAGGTAAGCCGGCATCGTTGCCTTCATCGTAGCGAGGAACTTCGGCACCTCGGTTTTTATATCGCTTACGTCGTCGAGCGAGACCGTGACAAACTCCAACGCATGCGGTCGATAGTCCTTGTCGATCTTCACGAGATCGGGAAACTCGTCGCGGCATGGATCGCAAAACGTCGCCCAAAAATTGACGAGCAGCGGACGCTCTCTTTGTTGAGTGAGCAGACCTTTGAGCGCATCGGTATCGATTGCCGAGACAGCTATAGGCTTCCGTGCTTTCGCTGCGCGGCCTTTCCGCTTTTGCGCCGGCGCCGCGAGACTCACCAACAGGATACATAGCGCGATCGGAATTATCGCTTTTGTAAAACGCATTGCTTATGCCCGTTTAATACTACAGCCAAATGCCCTGGCTTCTGTCTTTTCGATTGGTTTGCCGGCTAACGCGGCGTCGAGCGCATTGCGCAAATCGTTCGTTTCAATCTGCGCGGCGTTGCGAGCGTTGTCGATACGCCCGTGATACAGGAGCTTGTTGTTGGCGTCGAGAAAGTAAGCTTCAGGCGTGACGGAGGCGCCGAGCTTGTCGGCGATCTTGTTGCCTGGATCTTTCAGGATAGTGAAGCTGAGTTTGTGTTCACTCGCATGAGCTTTTACCGCCGCCGCATCTTCGGCGACGTTCGAGTTAATACCAATCACGGCGATGCCCTTCGCTGTGTAGTCCTGGGCGAGTTTTTCCATGCGCTCGTTGTACGCGTTGGAAACCGGGCATTGCACGGCAATAAACATGAGCACCGTCCCATTTTTGCCGGCCAGCGACTTGAGTGAATGATCCTTGTTATCGACGTCAGGGAGCGTAAAGTCTTCAATGGTAGCGCCAATCGCGGGCGGCGCCGGAACCTCTCCCTCGGCGCGCGCGCCGTAAGCAAAAACGGCGCCCGCAATCACAACCAGCGACGCCAATAAGATCGATAAACTTCTCGTCTTCATCTACAAAATCTCCTTTAACGCGGAATCCACAAATTAGACAGATTGCGCGGATGGAAAATCCGTGTAATCTGTGTAATCGGTGGATGGATAATATAACTGAAACAATCGAGCAGGCGCTACCGGTCCCGCTGCGAATGGATGCCGACGAACGCTTCAAAGGACGTGGCGTCACTATCGCATTTCTCGATTCGGGTTTTTACGCGCACAAAGATCTCACGGAACCAATCAACCGCATCGTCGCCTATCACAGTATTTTTGAAATTGAAGACGATCCCTCGTTTTTGCAAAAGCCCGACGTCGCAAGTTGGCATGGCATGATGACTTCAGTCGTGGCTGCTGGAAACGGTTACCTCTCCGACGGTCTTTATCGCAGCATTGCGCCGGAAGCGAACCTCGTACTCGTCAAGATCGGGAAGACCGGGCGCATTCCCGAAAGCAATATCGAAACCGGTTTGCGTTGGGTACTCACAAATAAAGAGAAGTACGGAATCCGTATCGTCAATATTTCCGCGGGCGGCGACTTTGAACAGCCCTACTTGCAGAATTCACTTTGCCAGTTAGTGGAAGAAACTGTGAAAGCCGGGGTCACGGTAGTGTGTGCTGTTGGCAACGCCGGACTCGCTCCCGGTCACCCGGTGTTGCCGCCGGCGAGTTCTCCTGCCGCGATTGCGGTCGGCGGGCTCGACGATCAGAACTCGCTCGATCGAGCGCGGCGTGGAATGTATCGCTCGTCGTATGGACCAACGATCGACGGTTTACAAAAACCAGAAGTGATCGCGCCGGGGATCTGGGTTGCTGGTCCGATTCTTCCGCACACACCCACCGCCGACGAAGCTCATCTGTATGCCGCACTCGACGCTGCTGTTGACGATGACCTCGACGAGATCATTCTTTCACACGCCGGCGTAGATAAAGATCTTGATGAAGCGCGCGGCCTGTCAGTGCCGTTGCTACGCCAACTCATCACGATCAAACTCCGCGAAAAGAACGTTATCAATGAACATTACAAGTTTGTCGATGGAACTTCTTTCGCCTCACCGATTGTTGCGTCGATCATTGCTTGCATGCTGGAGGCGAATCCGAAACTGACACCGCAACGGATCAAACGCATCCTCATCGATACTGCCGAGCGTGTGGCCGGCATTGCAGTGGACCGGCAAGGATGGGGTGTAGTCGTGCCGCGGAAAGCAGTTGAGATGGCGTTGCGTTGGCGTGGTTGATATGCAACAATTCGCGGCACCTAAAACCTACCGCAAGAAGATTGGAGAATGTTTGAGTTCGTATGTCTGAGAATGAAACCGCAATAGGCGAAGGCGCCAAAGCAACGGAGACCGCGCCTGAAGCGAGCACAGAAGAGATTACTTACCATGCAGTGGAGAAAGATGGAGTAGTGACGGCCATTTGGGAAATGCAAGGCCGAAAACACCTGCGGACAATCGATCCGCGCTCCCGCCAGGGACAGGACATCCTTCGTCTTTACACCACCGAGCACCACGAAGAAGCCGCCGCCTCTTAGATCGAGTATTAGCCGCAGATAAACGCAGATGAACGCGGATCGATCTGCCCTCATCCGCGTTCATCTGCGGCTAATGTCATTCAAGAGAATGGATCGAATCCATTTATTTGAAGAGACCTCCCTCACCATGATTCGTTTGTTTCAGTAATTCCGCGAATATTTAGTGGAATATCTGTTGCTGTTCCGCGTCGCGTACATTCCTCGAAAGTTTTGAGACGGCTCCTTACAGGAACCGTTTTCACTCCAAACGAAGTACCGCTACATCGATAAAAGGAGACCACCATGAAGGCAACAAGACTCCTGCCCCTTTTGCTAGCCGTCCTGCTTAGTTCCTCAGTTGTCGCACTTGGTCAAACGACAGGAACTATTTCCGGCACGATAACAGACGAGAAGGGAGCGGTCATTCCAAACGCCAGCGTGACTGCTCGAAATACGGAGAGAAACATCTCGCGCAGTCTGACAACCGGTAGCGACGGAAATTATCGTTTTGAAAACCTGCCTGTCGGCCCCTATGAGGTAGTCGTCGAGGCCACGGGTTTTTCGAAGTACGTCCAAACAGGAATCACGCTCATTCTAAATCAGAATGCGGTTGTGGACGTCTCGATGAGACCCGGCGGTGTGCAGGAGGTTGTCAACGTAACGGAGAACGCCGCGCTAATTAATACGAGCAACGCCGAAGTCTCGACCCAGTTTGACTCGCGACGTTTGTCCGAATTGCCGTTAGGACCAACTCGCAACGTGCTTGCAGTCGCGCTCTCGGCTCCGGGCGTCAGCCAGTTGGGCGCCGGGCAAACTGGTTTCGCGGCCGGTATCAGTTATTCGTCAAACGGCGGTCGCGTTCGTTCCAACAACTTCATGGTCGACGGCCAGGACAACAATGAACCAGGCGTCGCCGGTGCTGCTCAGCCTTTGAACAATCCTGATGTGATTCAGGAAGTCAGGCTGATTACCAACCAGTTTCTCGCCGAATACGGTCGCAACTCGAGCTCGGTATTCAACGCGATCACGAAAGCCGGCACCAACGCCTATCACGGCTCCATGTTCTGGTTTCACAACGGCAACGCCTTGAACGCCTGCAGCAACACCGACAAACGCGCGGGCTTCTGCAATGCGAATT
>JBKPJS010000065.1:0-2484 GCA_046730815.1 Acidobacteriota bacterium | reverse complement strand
CGAGATGCCAGAGTTGAAATTGAAGCGGTTGCGCTGGTTTCAGAATAGCCGCGAATAAAACAACCGGCGCTCGATGAGGCGCCGGTTGGAGGTTGACAACAGAATCGAGTGAAGACTCAAGCGGCCTTGGAGACTTTGCCCGCCTTGATGCAGGTGGTGCAGACTTTCATCCGGCGCGCGCCACCTTGCGGTTGCTGCACGCGAATCGATTGTAGATTCGGATCGAATCGTCGCGGGGTGCGATTGTTCGCGTGCGAGACATTGTTGCCGAATTGAGGTCCTTTACCGCAGACTTCGCAACGTTTGGCCATTTTTTTCAACCTCCAGAATACTTTGGGTTTCGTTACCGGCTTTTCCGGCATCAAACGGTCTGTAATCTTGCCGTAATCAGAAACCAAGTTTTATAGCAAACGCATTTCTAAGTCGTCAAGCGGAGCGACTTGGATATATGTAGTTAATTAAAGGAGCAGAGTTAAAGTGCGCAACATCGCAAAAGTTTTTGCTGTTATGAGTCTGGCTATTTCGGGTTTGGCGCTCAGCGGGTGTACCTCGGGAGGAGGAACAGCGGCTAAAGACAACATGGTCGCCGCCACGGTCAATGGCCGCAACATCATGCTTTCTGAGGTTGAGCGAGGAGTAAGCCAACAGACTGGTGGCAATCCCGCGGCTTTGAATCAACTCCAATTGGCCCAGGCCCGGTTGCAAGTGCTCAGTAACCTCATTCAGCGAGAAGTACTTTTCCAACGCGCTGAAAGAGAGAAGGTGCTGCCCACCGAGGCGCAGATAGACGGCGCGATCGCGACTCAAAAGCAAAACAGCGGCATGACATCAGAGGATTTCGATAAGACTCTCAAAGCGCAGAATCTCTCGATGGAAACTTTGCGCGAAGAGGCTCGCAAAGATCTCGCGATATCCGCTCTTCAGGATAAGTACAGCGGCAAGATAGATATTAGCGACAGGGAAGTCGAAGAGTTCTACAACAAGAACCGGGAGCAGTTTGTAAATGCTCGCGGTGTGGCGTTGGCGATGATCATGGTCGATCCCGCCGACAACAGTTCGACGGGAATCACTGACGACGCGAAAAATGACGCTGATGCCAAGTTGAAGATCGACAATATTTATCAACAGCTTCAGGGCAAGGCTGACTTTGCGACTGTTGCTCGCGCGAAGAGTGAAGACATCGATTCACTGCGCAGAGGCGGCGACATTGGGTTTGCCACCGAAGAAGCTTTGAAGAACAACAACTTCCCGCCCGAGTTGATCTCGAGCTTGTTTGGCTCGATGCAGGTTGGGGATTACACGCAGCCAATTCGTTTCAGCAGTGGCAAGTGGTACATCTTCAAGCTTGCCGAGAAGCGGCTACAGACTGAAAACCTGACGTTGGAGAGTCCGGGAGTGCGGCAACAGATTACCCAGGGACTCACAAATCAGCGTAAGCAGATTCTGAATGCCGCGTTGTTGGAAGTGGCGATGAATGAAGCGAAGGTTGTTAATAACCTCGCCACCAACATGCTGAACAATCCGAGTAATCTTGGTCTGCGTCCTGCCGGCGAAGCTGCGACTGGTTCACAGTCAACACCGGCTCCGACACAGCAACCCGCTTCGAGTCCGGCGGCAACTAGTCCCGCGGCAACTAGTTCGCCTGTTTCAGTGAGGCCTGCTGCCTCGCCAAAGTAAAACAGTACCGAGCGCGGTAGCGCCGGGTCGATCTCAGCAGGCCTGAAGCTGAGATTTACCCGGCGCTACCGCGCTCGGTACTGTTACTGATTTACATGTTGTTTCGGCTTTCAGAAGTATATAAGTCCTATGGAGTTCAAGACGTGCTGCGCGGCGCGTCTCTGCAAGTAAACCCCGGAGAACACGTAGGACTTGTAGGTCGAAACGGCGCCGGCAAAAGCACGATCTTCCGGCTCGTCCGTGGTGAGGAGACAGCGGATCGTGGCGACGTGGTCCGTGCGCGAGGCGTGAAGTTGGGGTTGTTGGACCAGCATGTCCACTTCAAGCCCGGATCGACGGTCCATGAATCGGCGCTCGCTGCATTTGGCCGGCTACAACAGATCGAACATGAGATGCATGAGTTGGAGCATCGCATGGCTGAGACCGGTGACGATCTGGAAAAAGTTCTCGAACGTTATAGCGATCTACAACACGAATTCGAACACGAAGGCGGGTTCGAATATGCCGCCAGGGCGGAAGCAATTCTTCAAGGGCTCGGTTTCGATCGCGACATGTGGTCGCTCGAGACTGAGAAGCTCTCCGGCGGTCAGCAAAATCGTCTTGGTCTTGCCTGCCTGCTTCTCGCCGCTCCCGATGTTCTGTTGCTCGATGAGCCCACCAATCATCTCGACGTCAACGCGGTCGAGTGGCTTGAAGAGTTTTTGCAAGAGTATCAGTCCGCATACGTCATTGTGAGCCACGATCGTTACTTTCTCGATCGTTGCTGCCGGCGCATCATCGAGCTCGAGAACGGCCGCGCGTCAAACT
>JBKPJS010000064.1:0-5949 GCA_046730815.1 Acidobacteriota bacterium | reverse complement strand
ATAATGAACTAGCCACAAGGCACAAACTAATATTGATCCATTCACAGATTGCACAGATTCTTTCTGTGTAATCTGTGGATCCGTACTCACTATGCTGATACGAAAACAAACCCTCTTATTAGTTTCACTGCTCGCGATCATTCTTTCGAGCGTTCCCGCAAAAGCACAAGACGTTCTTGGCGCGCTTCGTTTTCGCCACATCGGTCCCGTTGGTAATCGCCTCACTTCTGTCGTAGGCATTCCGGGCCAGCCAAACGTTTATTATGTTGGTGCAGCATCGGGCGGCGTTTGGAAGACGATCGACGGCGGCGTCCATTGGGAACCAATCTTTGATTCGCAACCGGTCTCTTCCATCGGCGCGCTCGCGATCGCGCCGTCTGATCCGAACATCGTGTGGGCGGGCACAGGCGAACCGTGGATACGCAGCCACATTTCGGTGGGCCATGGGATCTACAAATCAATCGACGCGGGGAAGACCTGGGCATTGATGGGTTTGGAAAAGACCAGACGCATCAGTCGCGTCGTAATCGATCCAAAGAATCCGGACGTGGTGCTCGCCGGCGCTCTGGGCCATGCTTATGGACCACAACAAGAACGTGGCGTCTTCCGAACTACCGATGGCGGCAAGACCTGGCAACGCGTGCTGTTCACCGATGAGAACAGTGGTTGCGCTCATCTCGAGATGGATCCGAACAATCCCAACGTCGTATTTGCGGGCATGTGGCCGCTTGAGATTCACACCTGGGGCCGCGACAGTGGTGGACCAGGCAGCGGTCTCTTCAAATCGACTGACAGCGGTGTTACCTGGAAACGTCTTTCCGGAAACGGCCTGCCAACACGTACCACCGGCAAGATTGTCTTCGCAATTGCGCCCAGCAACTCCAGGCGCATTTACGCGCTAATAGAAACAGGTGATGGAGTGCCTTTGAATGGAAAAGAGACGGATCGTGGCAAACTCTGGCGCTCGGATGACGGCGGTGAAAACTGGCGCCTGGTCAGCTACGATCGAAATCTCGGCGGTCGCACACACTATTACTTTCGCGTGGCGGTCGCTCCCGATAACGAGAACGAAACTTACTACCTCACCGCAGGCTTCGCGCGCTCGAATGACGGAGGCGAGACTGCTCGATTGATGCTCGCAAACGCCAGCCCGGGCGGCGACAATCACGACATCTGGATCGATCCGACAAACGCAAACCGGATCGCAGTAGCCAACGACGGCGGAGTCTCAATTTCCACGACGCGCGGGAATACGTGGGATCGCATTCAACTTCCCATCGCGCAGATGTATCACGTCACTGTCGACAATCGAATTCCTTATTACGTTTACGGAAATGAACAGGATGATCCGTCTTATCGCGGACCGAGCCGCTCCGCTGGCGGCGGCGCTTCAGGATCAATTCCGCGGAGCGCGTGGCAGTCAGTCGGCGGCGGAGAAAGTGGTTGGGCAACGCCCGATCCTGTTGATCCAAACATCGTCTGGTCGAGCGCTTCGGGTTCAGGCAGCATCGGCGGCATCGTCGAACGTTTTGACCTGCGTAACGGCCAGATGCGCCGCGTAGAAGTGTGGCCGGATCAAACGAATGGCTCACCCGCGGCCGATTTGAAATACAGGTTTGTCTGGACATTTCCGTTGACAATCTCGCCGCACGATCACAAGAAACTTTATGTGGGCAGCCAGTTTGTTCACCAGACAACTGACGACGGTCAGAGCTGGCAGGTCATCAGTCCTGATCTCACCACCAACGACAAGAGCAAACAAGGTTTCTCCGGTGGTCTAACCGGCGACAATATCGGCGTCGAGTACTTCTCGGTCATTTTCGCAATTGCTGAGTCACCAAAAGAAAAGGGACTAATCTGGGTTGGAACGAATGACGGCCTGGTCCAACTAACGCGTGATGGCGGCAAGAACTGGACCAACGTAACGAAGAATATTCCAAACCTTCCGCAGTGGGGGACTGTCAGCAATATCGAGCCTTCTCGTTACGAACCCGGCGCCGCTTATCTCACCGTTGACTTCCATCAGGTGAACAATCGCAATCCTTTCATCTACAAGACGAAAGATTATGGCAAGACGTGGAAAGCGATCACTAACGGTATTCCGCACAGCATGTTGAGTTATACGCATTGTGTTCGTGAAGATCCGGTGCGTGCAGGCTTGCTGTACGTGGGAACGGAAAACGGGTTGTACATTTCGTACGACGACGGCGAGAAGTGGGAACCATTGCAAAGCAACCTGCCGCGCGCGCCGGTCTACTGGATCGCGGTCCAGGAACATTTCAACGATCTCGTGATCGCGACTTACGGACGCGGATTCTGGATCCTCGACGACCTCACGCCGATTCAGCACATGAACCAAACAGTTCGCGATTCGAGCGCGCACCTGTTTCCGCCACATTCGACATACCGGTTCAGAGCGGGTACCGTGCCGATAACAATGTCGGAGGATCCCGCGGCCGGACAGAACCCGTCTTATGGAGCAGCGATCACTTACTACCTTAAGTCGGTGCCCGCCGGAGACGTGCGTATCAAAATTGAGAATGCGAAGGGTGAGACCGTTCGTACTCTTAACGGGACAAAGACCGCTGGTCTCAACCGTGTTACCTGGAACCTCGAGGGCGAGCAAACCACCGAGGTGCGCATGAGAACCAGTCCGGCATACGCGCCCGAGATCAAGGTTGGACCGGATGGCACACGAAACGCTCCGGGCGCCCCGCGAATGTCCATCTTGCTGCCGCCTGGAACTTACACCGTAAAGCTTTCCGCGGCTGGCCAGGAACTAAGTCAGCCGCTCGTAGTCAAGAAGGATCCAAATTCCGGCGGCACGGAAGCTGACATCGACTCACAAACCACGATGATGCTCGAGCTGAGAAACGATCTCGACAGTGC
This sequence comes from Acidobacteriota bacterium, assembly GCA_046730815.1. GTDB lineage: Bacteria > Acidobacteriota > Blastocatellia > Pyrinomonadales > Pyrinomonadaceae > PSRF01. The sequence goes on along the minus strand of JBKPJS010000064.1, from coordinate 3,060 downwards.
CTCTCGCATGGTCAACCAGATCGAGTTAATTCGCAGTCAACTGCTTAGACTGACCGCAACTTCGGATTCAGTGAAATCTGCCGCCGGCGCTCTCGATCAAAAGTTAATAGACATTGAGGAAGTGTTAATTCAGCGGAAGCTGACCGGGCAGGGACAGGACACCGTTCGCTGGCCGCCGAAGTTATTAACGAAAATCAACTACCTGGCGACTGGACTTGCGAGCGGGGACTTCCCGCCGACGAAGCAGCAGCGTGAGGTGCATGCTCTGTTCAAGCAACAGCTTGCTGTGCTGCGTCAGCGCCTGGATGACGTCTTGAGCAAAGACCTGACGACGTTCAATAAGCTGCTAGCGGATAGCAACATCAAGACCGTAATTAGCCGCTGATTACGCGGATAAAATCAGATCCGCGTAAATCTGCGGCCTAACTCTTCGGCGAGAAGCCGCGCTTCTTCATTAACGCATCAATCTTCGGATCGCGTCCGCGGAATGCCCGGTACGCGTCAGCCGGATCCACGGTGTTGCCAACGGAGAAAACATTTTTCCGCAGCCGCTCCGCCACTGTCTTATCGTACGGCCCCTTGCCTTCGACAAATGCTCCAAAGGCATCCGCAGTGAGCACGTCAGACCATAGGTAACTGTAATAACCTGCCGAATACGAATCGCTGGCGAAGATGTGCAGGAACTGCGGCGTGCGATGTCGCATCACGATCTCTTTCGGCATCCCGAGCTGCGCCAACGTCTCGCGCTCAAACGCGTCAGGATTGATCTTGCGATCGCCGGCAAGGTGCAACTTCATGTCGACCAACGCTGCCGATAAGTATTCCACGGTCGCGAATCCCTGATTGAACGTTGACGAACGTTTGATCTTGTCAACCAGCTCTTGCGGAATCGGTTTGCCTGTTTGATAGTGAAGCGCGAATCGTTGGAGCACTTCCGGCGTCGAGAGCCAGTGCTCCAAAAGCTGTGACGGAAACTCGACGTAGTCGCGTGCGACCGCCGTTCCTGACACTGAAGGATAAGTAACGTTCGAATTCAAGCCGTGCAGCGCATGTCCAAACTCATGGAACATCGTCGTCGCATCATCCCACGAGATTAGGAGTGGTTCGCCCGGCTTGCCTTTCACGAAATTCGCATTGTTCGAAACGATAGTCGTGACCTCGCCATTGACTCGTTCCTGCGTACGGTAGGCATTCATCCATGCACCTGAGCGTTTGCCGGCGCGCGCGTAAGGATCGAAATACCAGAGACCAATGTGCTTCTTTGAAGTCTTGTCAGTTACTTCCCAGACGCGAATGTCCGGATGTGCGACCGGAACGTTTGTAACTGGTGTGAAGTTGAAGTTGAAGAGCTCGCCGGCAACCCAGAAGATGCCTTCGCGCAACTTCTCGAGTTGGAGATAAGGTTTGATTTCGTTCTGGTCGAGATCGTATTTGGCCTTGCGCACCTTCTCCATGTAATAACGATAATCCCAGGGCTCAATCTTGATCTTCGCGCCTTCTTTATCGGCGAGGGCCTGCATGTCGGCAACTTCCTCGTGCACACGCGCGACGGCCGGCTTCCAGACCGCTTCCATCAACTCCATCGCCTTCTCTGGAGTCTTCGCCATCGAATTTTCCAGACGCCAGTGAGCGTGTGTGGGATAGCCAAGCAGTTTCGCGCGCTCGGCGCGCAGTTGCAGGATTTCGGTGATGATCGCGTTGTTGTCGTGCTCGCCTCCGTTGTCCCCGCGGTTGACGAACATGCGCCATGCTTTTTCACGCAAGTCGCGACGATCGGAGTAAGTTAAAAATGGATCGATCGACGAACGGGTATTCATAATCACCCATGCGCCCGGTTCTTTCTTCGTTTCGGCGGCTGCAGCGGCAGCGTCGCGCAACGATTGCGGCAGTCCCGCAAGCTCATCTTCACTCTTGAGAACGATGAATTGATCCGTCTCTTCGGCGAGTACGTTCTGACTGAACTTTGTGTAGAGTCCGGCGAGTTGCTGGTTGATCTCGGAAAGACGTTTCTTCGCGTCGGCACTCAAGCGGGAGCCGGCACGAACAAAGTTTGTGTAATAGAGCCAGGTCAGGCGTTGCTGCTCTGGTGTTAGTTTTGCCTTCGCGGGCGAGTTGTACACAGCTTCGATTCGTTTGAAGAGTGGTTCGTTCTGCGTGATTTGATCGTTGAAGGCGGCGAGCCGCGGCTCCATCTCTCGTTGGACCGCCTGGAATTCAGGGCTACTCATCGTTGACGACCAAACACCATACAACGTTCTAACGCGATCGACTGTGCGACCGGTGTGTTCGAGAGCGGCGATCGTATTGTCGAAATCGGGCGGCGCTGGATCCTTGGCGATGCGATCGATTTCGGCGAGCTGTTCGGCCATGGCCGCTTCAAGTGCCGGCTTGAAAAGCGGTATCTGAACGCGGTCAAACGGCGGGACACCGCCGTACGGGCCTTCCCACTTCGCGAGCAAAGGGTTTTCATCCATTGCATTGGAGTTGTTGGTGTTGTTAGTAGCAATCATCGTAATAACAACGAGCAGCACAAGACTGCGAATGATCAAAGCGCGCATAGCCTGGTGTTTCCAATCTGTTTAGGTTTGGGAGTGACGCAGAGAAATAGTATAGCCACAAAAAGGCACAAAAAGCACATCTTCAGCTAAATCAAATTGCTATTTGTAACTCTGTGGCTGAACTAGTAAGGGCAGTGGCGGCAGCCGCTGCCGCAGCAGTAACCGCGGCGTTGCAGGTAGCTGGCGGTGAAGACCATCGCGCCGTTTTCGACGTAGTGGTCTTTGCCTTCGGTGAGTGAGCCTTTTAATAAAGGCACGTCGACAGGTTGAAACGCGTTTGAGGCTGCGAAGTCGAACAACTGCGGATGAATCAGTTTGGCCAATAACTCCGCCCCTTCGACAACGCGCGGACCGGGCCGCGCGAAATAGGAGTTAGCGTCGACTGCGTAGACGCGGCCATTACGCACCGCGGGCAGACCAAAGAATGGTGAACTGTGATAGCCGAAGACGCTCCAGATTTGCTTCTTTGTCTGTTGCAGGTTGAAGCCGCACGGCATGATTA
>JBKPJS010000063.1:0-4079 GCA_046730815.1 Acidobacteriota bacterium | reverse complement strand
CCCAAAGCCTGGTTTATCGTCCGCGCCGTGTAAGCAACGCCGCCGCTCGGCGTCACGTCTGCGCTCCCGCGCCGTAAAGCTCCACGGATTTTGGACGAGTGCCTGTTGCCGACATGAGGACCTTGAGAAATCTTACTTTTTCAAACTAGCTGAGCCGCGAATTTTCGAGGTCAATCGGGCTCCTTTTTAATTGTCTAACGCGCCGCTAGCCAAGTTATAACTTATTCTAGTAAAGGCACCTTACACTAGTTGCATGAAATTTTGCAATAGGAAAATGGCGATCTCGGCTGGCTGGGCGCCGGACGCGATTACCGGCTGGCAACAGGATTCTTTCAAACAGGCATCTGAGGACAGTCAGATCTCAGATAACTCGGGCAACTACCCCGCAGCAGAAATGAAGAATGAACGTATGAGGACTCCTCTGATCATTGCCGCACTGGCCCTTATGGTCCTTTGTGCTCTTGGTGTTTCGGCCCAGACAGGGGCCAATGGACCGATGGATGCGGTTGAGACCGATCGCATCATTCGCACTTTCACCGCGAAGGAGGCAGAGTTTCGCCGGGCCTTGAACAGTTACTCATTCAAGCGTGACGCACTGATTCAAAGTATTGGCATGGGCGGGCAAGTAATCGGGGAGTATCATCGAGTGTCGATTTTCACGTTTGACGATCAGGGTAACCGCTACGAGAAGATCAGTTTTTTCCCCATGTCGACGATGCCGGAAATAACCGCCGAGGACATCGAAGACCTGGGCGGCGTTGAACCATTCGCACTCGAGCCGACAAGAATCGATCTATACAACATCCGCTACGTCGGGAAAGAAAAGATCGACGAGCTCAATCTGCACATCTTTGACGTGACGCCCAAAGTCATGCCGAATCCCAAGAAGACAAAAGAGCGCCTATTCTCGGGCCGAATTTGGGTTGACGATCAGGATCTGCAAATCGTGAAGACGAAAGGCAAAGGAGTTCCGGAAACCAAGATCAACAAATTTCCGACCGTTGAAACCTATCGCCAACATATTGACGGCCGATACTGGTTTCCAACGTACTCCTACGCTGATGAGGAACTTATTTTCGAGAATGGTGGGTCGATACATGTGCGCATGAAGGTTCTTTACATGGACTTCACGCCCACGCGCGCCACACTGAAGGTTACAGAGGTCGGTGAGAACGATGAAGCAGGTGTGGCGAAACCAATCGAAGGCGGCGTTTTGAATTCAAAGGCGATCTCGCTACCCAAACCCGTGTTTCCGGAAGAGGCGAAGCGAGTGAAGGCTTCGGGCAAAGTCACAGTTCGCGTGGTGGTGGATGAGAATGGAAAGGTGATCTCCGCAAAAGCCACTGATGGACCACTGCCGTTGCGTGAAGCAGCCGAGGCTGCTGCTCGTCAGGCCATCTTCGCGCCAACGACGAAAGACGGGATAACAGTAAAAGTCGCCGGAGTACTCATCTACGACTTTTAGACAGGATTTTCAGGATTAATTATGTAAATCCTGTAATCCTGAAATCATGTCAAAAGTTCAGTGGCGATCGTTTCACGAACTTCTGATATCAAGCGATCGATGTCTTCATCTGTGGTCCTGTTCACCGTGTCGACGGCTCGCAGGAACACCATTTCGATTGTTCCTGGTCGCGCTTCGCCAGTTCCCTTTCCCATCAACACGTCCGAGTTCTTGATCGCAACGGGCACGACCGGCACTCCGGCTTGTCTCGCCATGTAGAACGCGCCCTTCTTAAAAGGTAGCAGTTCGCCGGGCTTCGCCCGAGTTCCTTCAACAAACACCGCAAACGAAACACCTGACTGAATACGCCCCGCTGCCGCTTCAGTAGTACGAATCGCACTCTCCCGGTTTGTGCGATCGATGGCCATGACATTCACGAACCCCATGCCAACACCGAGTATCGGAACTTTCAAAAGTTCTTTCTTCGCCAACAATCCGATACGCCGTCCTGTGTAGATGAACATCGCAGCCGTGTCCAGATAAGAGCGATGGTTTGAGACGAAGACATAAGTCTGTTTCGGATCGAGCCGCTCGAGTCCTCTCACTTTTACGCGCACCCCACTCAGACGCAGCCATTGGCGTGCGCCGAAGAGTGCCCACGGATACACCAGCTCGTGACGATTAACCAACCATGAGAAGAGTAGTATGGGTGGCCCGAAAAGTGCGAGCAGCGCTCCGGCAGCAAACAGAGACCACCAGTAATGCAAGCGGCGCATGAAACTGCGACGCCCGGTTATGCTAGACTCCTGCGCCATGATTAGCGATCGATTATTTGCCTTCTGCCTTGCGGTCATACTCTCGATCGTAGCCTTCTCCGGATCCGCATTCGCGCAAAGAAGCGTTCCTCAACCGGCTACCATTCCGTCTCCCAAATCAATCCTCGGCTTCACGCCCGGCGACGATCGCACGATTGCCGGTTGGTCCCAGATAACCGATTACTTTGAACGATTGGACCGCGCATCGGATCGTGTTTTGGTGCAGACGTTGGGCCAGTCAACGTTGAAACGACCTCTGATCGTGGCCTTCATCAGCGCGCGTGAGAATATACTGGCTCTGCCAAAATACAAAGAGATACAGCAGCAGCTTGCCGATCCACGCAAGATCACCCAGGACCTCCAGCGTGACCGGCTACTCGCAAACGGCAAGGTAGTCGTAACGATTTCATGTTCGATCCATTCGACTGAGATCGTAGCTTCGCAGATGTCGATGCAGCTCGCTTACCAGCTTGCGACCGCGCAGGACACGGACACGCGCGAGATTTTGGAAAACACAATACTGCTTCTGATTCCGTCTCCCAACCCCGACGGCATCGACATCGTCGCCAACTGGTATCGCAAAACGCTCGGTTCACCTTACGAAGGAAAAGAGCCGCCCGAGCTTTATCATCATTATGCCGGTCACGACGACAATCGCGATTGGTTCATGCTAAACCTCAAAGAGACGCAGCTAATCACGCGCTTGCTCTGGCACGATTGGTTTCCGCAGATTGTTTACGACGTACACCAGCAGGGATCGAACGGATCGAGATTTTTCATTCCACCTTTTTACGACCCACCGAACCCAAACATCTCGCCACTACTGCTGCGGCAGGTCGGACTTATCGGTCATAAAGTTGCGGCGGATCTACAAGCCGCGGGCTTCAAAGGTGTTTTGACGAATGCGCTTTACGACACGTGGTGGCATGGCGGCTTTCGCACTGCGCCTTACTTTCACAATTCGATCGGCATTCTTTCCGAGGCAGCAAGCGCTCGGCTGATGACGCCGAGCACAGTCACCAGCGAACAACTCGCGAGGTCAAGCACGCGCGGCATGCGCAACGCAACTGAAGCCACGACCAATTTTCCTGATCCGTGGCCGGCAGGCTCCTGGCGTCCACACGACATCATGGCGATGGAAATGATCGCGGCACGGTCGATTCTTTCAATGGCTGCGAAGTTTCGTGTGGAATACCTGCGTAACTTCTACGAGCTCGGGCAAGAGAATGTGGATCCACCGGCTAATCTCGGCGAGCCGGCCGCTTATTTAATCCCTGCGGGACAAGCGCGCGATGAAGCAGTGGCGAAAATGATTGGCAGCTTGATAGATCAGGGTATTGAAGTTTTCAGACTCGATCGAGAACTGCATGTTCTTTTAGCAACACCAGTCATACGAAGAACGAATCCAGTTGCCGAGCCGGTGGGAACGTACAGAAGATTGGCTAGTCTGATGTCGCCGGCAATGCAGGAGGCGCCGGCGGGCAGCTACATCGTGTTTCTCACCCAGCCTCAACGCACCAATATCCTGGCGCTGTTTGAACCGCAGATTTATCCGAACAGATTGACTGCACAAGGAGAAGCCGAGCGTCCCTACGACGTGGCAGGTTGGACTCTGCCGCTGCAAATGGGAGTTGAAGCGCCGGCAGTACTCGTCATCAGAGAACCGGCGAGCGAAAGAAAGCTGACGCTGCTCAAAGATGCAAATCAGGTCAGGGCTGATCTCGCGCTCACGTTGAAAAAAGATGACAAGTCGCCGATTAAGAATCCGCTCAAGCATCCGGTGCGTGTCGGGATCTACAAAGGCTCGATGAGTAACATGG
>JBKPJS010000062.1:0-2532 GCA_046730815.1 Acidobacteriota bacterium | reverse complement strand
GATTAACACTGATCGTAATCGGTGTTAATCCGCGTTCATCTGGGGCTCAAGCGTTCGGCGGGAGCGGAAGAATGAAGTGCGATCCAGAACCTTCTCCTGAAACTGTTCGAGGTACAAATAAATCACCGGCGTGATGTAAAGCGTGATGAACTGCGAAACAACCAGCCCACCAACCACGACTAACCCGAGCGGCCTGCGAGAAGATCCATCAGCACCATAACCCAACGCAATCGGAACAGCGCCGAACACCGCGGCCAAAGTCGTCATCAGAATCGGACGGAAACGGTCCATACTCGCATCATGAATCGCCTTGTCCGCTGCCTCACCATTCTCCACGCGGTGCCGCGCGAAGTCGACGATCATGATTCCGTTCTTCTTCACGATGCCCATCAACATAAACATGCCGACGAACGCGTAGAGCGACGCTTCCTGCCCGAACACGATCAGCGTCAACAGACCACCGACGAGCGCGGTCGGTAGAGTCGAAAGCACTGTGAGTGGATGGACGTAACTCTCGTAAAGGATCGCGAGGATCACGTACATCACAAACACAGCCAGTGCCATCAGGATTGTCAGACTCCTGACCGTATTACTGAACGTCTGGGCCTCACCCTGCAGCTCAGCGCGGATACCACTCGGAACGATCTGCGCCGCCACCTGGTTGATGTGATTCGTCGCATCACCAAGCGCCACGCCCGGCTTGAGGTTGAAAAATAGAGTCATGCTGGTGAACTGGTTCAAGTGGTTCACCACTTGTGGACCAAGTACGGGTTTCCAAGTGACCAGTTCGCTGAGCGGCACAAGCTTTCGGCCGTCGTCTGACTTGATGTAGAGCAGCGAAAGGTCTTCAGGCTTCTCGCGAACCGGGTCGTCCATCTCGAGAATCACCTGATATTGGTCTTCAGGTTTTTTGATTAGGTAGAGATAGTTTTGCGAGTAAGCATTGCGCAACAAGGTCAGAATTCGCGCCTCGGAAACACCGTAGGTCTTCGCTTCATCGCGCTTGATATCGATGTTCAGGTTAGGCGTGTTGTTATAGTAGTCAGACGAGACCGTCAAAAACCCGGGATACTCCATTAGCTTACCCATAAGCTTTTGCCCGGTGTCGTAAACCTGGTTGGGATCTGCGCCGGAAACTGTGAACGCGTATTGACCTTGTTGCTGGCTCGTAACACCGGTGCTGATCTCAAGCACTGGAAGTGGCCGCAGGAAGGTCATGACGCCGGGAATGGTGTTGAGCTTGCCCATCATCTCCGCCGCTACTGCACCGATGGGTTTTCGGTTTTCAGGCGGCCCGATAAACGTAAAAGTGATGCCCTGGTTAGCCGCGAGAAATCCTGTAGCGCCAGTCATCGTGAAGTCGGTGATGACATTTGGATCCTCGTGCAACATGTGGTCGACGCGATCCTGGTACTCGCGCATCTGTTTTGGTGACGAACCTTCCGCGGCGATAAAAGCGCCGAAGAGCACGCCGCTGTCTCCGGGCGGCAGGAAGGTTTTTGGCACCAGCATAAACAGCCAGATCGTGCCTGCCAGACAGATGGCCCAGATCACTGGCGAGATCCAACGATGTCGCAGGAACCACCAGAGCGATCCGCCGTAAAAGCCCAGTATTCTCTTTTCGATTCCTCCGATGACGCGCTCCATCCACGTTTTGCGCGAACCCTCACCACGCTCTTTCAGCAGTCGCGCACACATCAACGGCGTCAGCGTTAACGAAACCAACCCTGATGCGAGAATTGCAATCACGATCGTGATGGCAAACTCGCGGAAGATGCGTCCCACGAGTCCGGTCATGAACACCAGCGGTATGAACACAGCCGCGAGTGAAATCGTCATCGACATAATCGTGAAACTGATTTCCTTTGCGCTACTGATCGCGGCCTGGAAGGGAGGCTCGCCGCGCTCCATTCGCCTGACAGTGTTCTCGAGAAACACGATCGCATCGTCCACGAGAAAACCAATCGCCAGCGTCAAGGCCATCAACGAAAGGTTGTCGAGGCTGTAACCAAGCATACGCATCGCGATGAACGTAATGAGCAGCGACAACGGCAACGCCACCACCGGGATCAGCGTGTCTGTTACTCTTCCCAGGAACGCAAAGATAACAATCACCACCAAAACGAATGCGATGATTAGCGTTGCTTGTACATCGGCGACTGAGTGGACGATGCTCGCCGAACGATCGTAGATCGGCATGATCCGGATCGAGCCGGGCAACTCCGAACTGAGGGCGGGCATAACCCCGTAGATCGACTTCGACACTTCCACCGCATTGGCGCCCGCGCGGCGGTTCACAGCCACGATCACTGTCGCAGCCGGCACAGAATAACCACGCACCCAAAAGCGCATGTTCACGCGTTCGTCCTGCACTGAGTCTTTAACAGTCGCGACGTCGCGAAGATATATTGGCGCGTTGTTCGTGCCGCCAACGATCAAATTGCCGTACTGCTCGGCCGTTTCCAATTGACCCTGTGGCCGCAGAATCGCCGTGCGCGAGGGGCTGTCCAACTGGCCCGCGCCCGTATAGCT
>JBKPJS010000061.1:0-5591 GCA_046730815.1 Acidobacteriota bacterium | reverse complement strand
CCATTAAATGCCACGCCCACCGAATTGAGTTTCGAACAATGGCTGGCTTTGTATCACGGTTTCAGGCACAGGCCGAGGCCGGATGTTCTTGATGGTCAAGATGCCTCTCGTCGTGATATCAGTTGACACTGATAAATAGGTACAAGGAGCACGCATGGAACGTAGAGTAGCGAGCGATTACCCGCAGGAGTTGTTGGACCTCTTTCACGAATACCAGCATGGCGACATCAGCCGGCGCACTTTCCTGGACCGCGCCGCCAGGTTCGCGGTTGGTGGGCTGACCGTAACGGCGATTTTTGAGAGCCTCAGGCCCAACTACGCGTGGGCGCAGCAGGTCCCGCCGGATGACAAACGCATCAACGTGGGTTATGAAACTGTGCAGTCCCCGGACGGAAACGGCTCGATCAAAGGCTATTTGGCGCGCCCAACAAAAAATGGAAAGCTGCCTGTTGTGCTCGTCATCCACGAGAACCGTGGGCTCAACCCTTACATCGAGGACGTGGCGCGGCGGCTTGCGCTTGCCAACTTCATAGCCTTCGCGCCCGACGGTTTGACTTCTGTCGGCGGCTACCCCGGCAGCGACGAGAAAGGCGCCGAAGCGTTCCGCAAGGTTGACGCAAAGAAGATGACCGAAGATTTCGTCGCGGCGGCCAAGTGGCTCAAAGCGCGCTCCGATTCAACTGGCAAACTGGGCGCGGTGGGTTTTTGTTTCGGCGGCGGAATGGTGAATCAACTCGCCGTGCGGCTAGGCAAAGATCTAAATGCGGGTGTCGCGTTCTACGGTCGCCAGGCAAGCGTAGAAGATGTCCCTAAGATTTTCGCGCCGCTGTTACTGCATTACGCGGGCAACGACCAGCGCATCAACGAGGGCATCGCGGCTTACGAGGCGGCGCTCAAGGCCAACAATAACGTGTACCAGATTTACATGTACGAGGGTAAACAGCACGGCTTCCACAACGACACGACGCCGCGTTATGACGAAGGAGCCGCGAAACTGGCGTGGTCGCGTACGCTCGAGTTCTTCAACAAATACCTGCGGTGACGCAACGTCTCATGAGCGATTAAGTCCAGATTGTTAGATATCAATCCTTTTCCCATTTTTCATCAATTCGAGTACTTCTTCCTCCGAAATGTTGGGCCAGCCAAACGCCTGGTTAAGTGTGTGCGTCATGCCAGATAGAACGACATGGGCCAAATTGAGCGCTCGATATATATCATCCAGCTCTGCATTCATGGCCTTTCTACCTTCTTCAGGGTTGATGGCAAAATTATGCGCCTTGAAGAATTTATGTGTTAAGTAATTGCGCTTGCCATCTCGGCGGTCCGGCCGTACTTACAGTACAGCTCTTGCAAATCGTTAGGAAAACCACTCATTGTTATCTTACCTCTGGATTATCTGGTTCTGTATGAACCATGGACCTCGACCGTCGAGATATAGGCTGGACAGCGGACCGTCCGCTGCAACTGGTTCATCGAGCGGAGAGCATTACATCAGTTTTTCTCTGTCTCGATGTAGGAGTTGCGATTGACCTCAAACGTTTTGATCTCTTCAGGGAAGTCGAGCGTCTGTTTGACTTCGGTCGGCGTAATCTTAATTTCCTTGCCATTAATTGTTACGCGAAGCGGCATGGCGAAACCTTTAACAACTCTTTCGTAGTTAAATGAAAGCGTCTTCCCGTTCACGCTGTATTTCAATAATGGAATCCTCGTCGTCCGTAGGTACTGGTCAAATACTTTGCTGAGATCAATACCGGCCTTCTTCGTAATATACGATTCGATCTGTTCTGTTGTGACGGTCTGATGCCAGAAGTCAGCATTGAGTCCACGCAGGATCGAGAGCCATTTCGCGTCGTCATTGATAATCTGGCGGATGGTATGGAGCATGTTCCCGCCTTTGGGATACATGTCTCCCGATCCTTCTCTATTTGATCCATACACGCCGATGATCGGACTGTCATTTCTTATACTGCGACGAGTACCGACCACGTAATCTTCCGCGTCTTTTTTTCCAAAATGGTATTCGACGAAAAGGTTTTCTGAGTAGTTCGCGAAGCCTTCATGAATCCACATGTCGGCAGCGTCTTTCATTGAGATGTTATTGCCGAACCACTCCTGCGCTGACTCGTGAACAATAATGAAATCAAGCTTGAAGCCAACTCCGCAGCGACAGGGATCCCGTTGCAAATAGCCATTCCTAAACCAATTGCCATAAGTAACTGAGCTTTGATGCTCCATGCCGGGATATGAAACTGTAACCAGCTTGTAACCGTCTTCATAAAAAGGATATTTTCCAAACCAATATTCAAACGCCTCCAACGTGCGGCCAACTTCCTTAAATTGCCTCATCGCGGCATCCTTCTGATGAGGCAGGACCCAATAGTTCACATCCAACACACCACCCTTACCCTTGTATTTTTCAGAAAAGTTTACATAGTTGCCGATATTGACGTTGACGCCATAATTATTGATTGGGTTTACGACTTCCCAATGAAAGGTTTTCTTTTTAGCAGTAACATCATGGTCCATCTTTTTCAAACGACCGTTAGAAACGGCAACCAGGTTGTCCGGCACGGTTACACTGATTTGCATTCCGCGATCAGGTTCATCGGACCCATGATCTTTATTGGGCCACCAAATACTTGCTCCAATTCCCTGAGCGGTAGTAACGATAAAATGCTCTCCCAGGTCGTCTCTTCCCCACGTTATTCCGCCAACCCAGGGCGGATTCTTACTTACAACCGGAACTCCTTCGTAAAATACTTCAATCTTGTCTTCTACTCCTTTTGGGATGTCCTTTTCGAACATCACCCAATAGACGTTTCCTTCTCGTTCAAATTTGAGTTGCGAGTTGCCATGAGTAACTTTGGTAATCGCTAACGGCGGCTGCAAATCAATTTGCATTTTGTTTCCCGGTTTTAGAGCCTTGAAAGTTATGGTGTTTGAGCCTTTCAAATACCTGGTTTCAGGCAAGAACTCCACTTTCAGGTGATAATGAAGTAAGTCCCACCATTCACGTTCAGGCGTTACGGAGCCTCGAAGCATTTCCTGGCGAGTGATCTTTTCGGTTTGTGCAATGAGAACACCGGCGCCAAATTGCATCTGCAAAAATACTGCAAGTGCCAGTATTTTAAATTTACGCATAGTCATCACAATCTCCACTTGTGCTCCAATTCGCTGCACGAGAATGCCACAAAGAACGTGTCGTATCTACAGATTACACAGATTGATTAATAGAATCTGTGTAATCTGTGGATAAAGAACCTCTGCGTTTTTGCGAAATAGTGAGAAACTAACGCAATGGTGAAAAATGCAGCCGGCGACCGCAAGCTCGATGATGATATTGATGCCTTGTTCAGGCTGCCACTGGCCGAGTTCACTAGCGAGCGCAACACACTGGCTGCTCAGTTGAAACGGGATGGGCGACGCGACGAGGCCGAGCGCGTAAAGTTGCTGGCCAAGCCTTCAATCTCGGCATGGGCCGTGAACCAACTCTACTGGTTGCACCGCGAAGATTTCGACCACCTGATCTCGACAGTTAAACGCTTTCATCAGCGACAGGCGTCCCGTCCTGCCGGAAAGGTCGCCGACATGCGCGAATCGCTCGACGTGCGACGCGAGGCGCTTTCGCACTTGTCCGATCTAGCGAGTGCATTGCTGCAAGATGCCGGTCACAATCCCACGCTGGATACGATGCGGCGCATCAGCACTACGCTCGATGCGATGTCTGCCTACGCATTGCTTGCTGGTGGTCCAACTCCCGGGCGCCTGACCCAGGACGTCGATCCTCCCAGTTTCGAATCACTCGCCTCATTGATGTCAGGCGGCGGTACGACAGGATCGGGTGATGGACCAGCGCGGGTTATACCGTTACGAAAGTCGGGTAGTGCGATCCCGAAGCCGCAGCAAAAGGCGGCGACAACTGTCGACGTACGCCGAATTCAAGAGGCGCGTCAGGCAAAGATAGCTGCCGCGAAAGTCTCATTGCAGGATGCGAAGAGATCGTTGAGTGACGCGCGAGCCAAGGCACAAAGTTTAGAGGTAGCACAGAAAAAGGCGAATGCAGACGCGAAGGCAGCCGAGAAGTACATGCGCGAAGCAGAGGAGCGCCTGGAGAAGGCAACTGCTGCGTCGGAAGATGCGGCGAAGGCGTTGGAAGACGCCAAGCGTATGGTCGAAAAGGTAACAAAAGAGCTGGAGTCATTGCTTCGGGAATCGCCAGCGAGGTAGATTGATTACCATCACGAAAGGAAGAGAGAGAAATGGATGAATTAATCAAACGCATAACGGAGAAGACTGGTATCTCAGAAGACCAGGCACGTTCTGCGGTAAACACCGTATCGGGCTTTCTTAAAGAAAAGTTACCCGCTCCGATCGCTGGACAGATCGATAATGTGCTGAGTGGCGCTGGAGGCATGACCGACAAACTCGGCGACGCAGCGGCTAAGGTCGGGAATATATTTGGCGGCTCTTAGAGCGTATTTGTTGAATCTGAATTCTTCTCTGTGCAACCTTTGTGTCTTTCGTTTGTAAAACCACCACAGAGCACAGAGAACACAGAGATTGCACAGAGGAAGGCATTACGAGCGAGCTGGTTTCTGGTAGACCAGCGTGTAGCGCCACAACAAACGTCTTCTTACGCTCGACGCGGGCAAAATTTCATCTGCAAGCGCGCGCATCTGGCTGACGGTTGAGTAAGAGTCGTGCTTGCCATGTTGTTCCCATGCCTTGCGGACTTCTGCGGGCGGTTTCAACCGACCATTGTGAATTAGCCGCAGACCGCCACTCACACCCAGCGCGATAACATCAATCATCCGCTCAAACAAACTGTTCGACTCGACGAGATCCAGAACGAGCAAAACCCCGCGAGGCTTTAGCGCGTCTTTCATCTTCACGAACAACTCACGCTGTTGCAGGTGATGAAGCGTGGCAATGGAACAGATGAAATCGAATTGTGAATGAGGAAAGTTCCATGTCATTGCATCCGCCAACTGAAATTCGAGATTATCAACCTGGCTCGACCGAGAACGAGCAACACGAATCATCTCCGCTGACAGATCGAGCGCGATTACCCGTTTGCAACGCTCTGCCAATCGCCTCGCGAACGCGCCGGTGCCGCAACCAATCTCAAGTGCGTTTTCACAATTCTCAGGGACATGTTTTAGCAGGAAATTGTGATAGTGGTTGTTCGCAGTCCAGCCCTCGTCGTCGAGAAGGGCCAAACGATCAAAATCTGGTTCGATAGATGACATTCCTCACCGATCATTCTTCATTTACTCACTTACCGTCTTGACGCGTGTGTTTGAAAGTTTATTTGTTGGGTGTAGGTACAACTGATCTTGACATTCGTTGGCATAACGGTTCTTTTGGTCGTAATTGCGCTGTTGGTCTGCCTGATTCCCGCCCGACGGGCAACGAAAGTGGATCTGCTTGTAGCGCTGCGTTATGAGTAATCCACAGATTACACAGATTTCGCAGACGTTATTGAGACGATTAGTTCTGAATAATGGTTTCCGTACTCCATATATTTCGTCGTTGAAGATGACGGATTCTAGTGTTAGCGATCTTTCACGCGAGACGAGCCTCGAAGCATG
>JBKPJS010000060.1:0-3909 GCA_046730815.1 Acidobacteriota bacterium | reverse complement strand
ACCAAAGCTTCGGACGTTGAGAGCGTCATCATCAACGGCCGGGTGGTGATGCGCAACCGCCGTTTATTAACCCTCAACGAAACCACAGTCAAAAACGACGCCCGCGCCTTCCGCGACAAGATCATCAAGAGCCTCGGCACGACCAGTGCGCCGTAACTTTTGACAGGATTTCAGGATTTACAGGATTCATCATGTTCATCCTGTCCATCCTGAAATCCTGTCAAAAGTCTTTAATTCTGTTCCCTCTTGCCTCAACAGCGACACTGCGGCCATAATGAGTCGGACATGAGTTCTTTTAATTACTTTCGCCCCTACTTTAATGTAATCCTCCCGACAATTCTTATTCTAATCACAACCGTTTTGGCGGTAGGCCAGTCGACTGGCTCCCCCGAAGATGTTTCAGCCGCGAATCCCGTCATGCGGCGGATTCAGCGTGCCCGTGCGCTTGCGGCGGTCCATCAGCTCCAGCCTGCGGCCACGGAGTTGGAAAACATTCGTGCGTCCGTCAACGACGTGACGCTGCGCAATATCACCACCTTGATGTTGCTTGGGATCTATCTCGAAGAAGGAAACTACGGCCGCTCGCAGTCGTTGCTGGAAGAGACGTTCCAAACACGCGCGGCGCAGAAAGACGAATCGCTGCGAACTTATTTTGCCGCGGCAGGCCAAACGATCAATGGCATTCGTTCGCACCTCGCTCGTTATCGCAGTTACGGCATCAATACGAATGATAGCGACCTGCCGGCAGAAGCGAATACTGACCTGGAACGAGTCCGCGGATTGTTAGAACGCGTAATTGCACAGGCAACAGAGATCTCGAAAGAAGCAGGTCGATCCTATGACGCGCTGGCCTTGCAGGAAGACGTGCTTGGCATTCGCTTTTCGCTCGCCCGAAATGACGACGATCACGCCAAATGGCAGACGGAATACCTGATAGCAAGAGAGAAGATGGCTTCCTCGCAAATCCAGGTTGCGTCGCTCGGTCGATCACCTGCGCTGGATGCAGTGACCAACAGGATTCCAAATCCCTTTGCTTCACCAACCCCCGCGCCAGGCAATGCCGATGCGTCGCCGGTGCAAGCTCCGCCTGCCACTGCAACCGCAGCGGCTGAGCCTCAGCTCATCAGCACCGGCTCACTGAACGGCCGCGAGACCAAGCGTGTGACTCCGGTTTACCCGCCTCAGGCCAAGACGCACAACGTGTCAGGCACGGTCCGGGTGTTTGCGATCGTCGATGAGAACGGGAAGATTTGGATTACCAACTCCGAAGGCCCGACGTTACTTCGCCAGGCTGCGGAGGAAGCTGCACGTGGATGGACCTTCCCACCATCGACCTCCGGCGGGAAACCTGTCCGCTTCGCCGGGTACCTCGACTTCGACTTCAAACTTTAGCCACAAAGAAGCACAAAAAGCACAAGATGGTTTCCGCTGAGTTGTGCATGCTTCTTTATCCGCGGTAATCTGAATCTTGACTTAAAAGTAAGGTTTCAGCTAAGATGCCTCAGGTTAATGATTTAGGCGTGCGATGAAGATCTCAGCCCAAGAAGAATACGGCCTCCGTTGCTTGTTGCAGTTAGCCCGCGCCGAAACTATTGGCGAGTCGTTGACGCTGTCGCAACTCGCACGGCTTGAGGGTATATCGACGGCGAACGCCGGAAAGTTGATGTGGATTTTGAGCAAGGCCGGATTAGTTCAGTCCACACGCGGCACCAAAGGAGGCTACTCGCTCATGCGACCGGCGTCGGAGATTCACTTGAACCAGGTGATACGCGTGCTGGAAGGCGAGCCGGCTGAGTCGCATTGCAAGAGCTACGCGGGCGTGCTCGATGCGTGCGTTCACACGGGCGACTGCGGCATTCGGCCAGTAATTGTCGAGCTGCACCAGATTGTCGATAACGCGCTTGGCGAGATCACGTTGTCGCAGTTGTTGGGAACGGAAGCGAATGTCGACGCGGCGTTGCACCAGATCCAGGGCATTAAGCAGAAGGACAATCGACTTTAGTAGGGACCCATGAGTACAGCAGAACTCTTAAGTAAACAGGAATACAAATACGGCTTCGTTACTGATATCGAGTCGGATGTGATTCCACGCGGGTTAACGGAAGACACGATCCGTTTGATCGTGGAGAAGAAGAACGAGCCCGAGTGGATGCTGGAGTTTCGTCTGAAAGCTTATCGCCATTGGCTGACGATGACTGAGCCGAAGCACTGGCCCAACATCTCTTATCCCAAGATCGATTACCAGGACATCATTTACTACAGCGCGCCAAAACAGAAAGTCACGAAAGCGAGTCTTGACGAAGTCGATCCCGAGCTGCTCCGCACGTTCGAGAAACTCGGCATTCCGTTAACAGAGCAAAAGCAGTTGGCGGGCGTTGCCGTTGACGCTGTTTTCGATTCAGTTTCAGTCGCGACAACTTACAAGGAAAAACTGAAGAAGCATGGTGTGATCTTCTGTTCGTTCACCGAGGCGATCAGAGATTATCCCGAGCTCGTGAAGAAGTATCTCGGATCTGTCGTGCCGACCAACGACAACTTTTTCGCGGCGTTGAATAGCGCGGTGTTTTCGGACGGGAGTTTCTGTTTCATTCCCAAAGGTGTTCGCTGTCCGATGGAGTTGTCAACTTACTTCCGCATCAACAATGCGGAGTCGGGGCAGTTTGAGCGCACACTGATCGTTGCCGAAGAAGGTGCGTACGTTTCATACCTCGAAGGATGTACGGCGCCGAAGTTTGATAGGAACCAGCTTCACGCTGCGGTGGTTGAGCTGATCGCACTCGACGACGCGCAGATCAAATACTCGACAGTGCAGAACTGGTACGCCGGCGACGAAGAAGGACGTGGCGGGATTTACAACTTCGTCACGAAGCGAGGCAAGTGCGCCGGGAAGAACTCGAAGATCTCCTGGACGCAGGTCGAAACAGGATCGGCGATTACTTGGAAGTATCCGTCGTGCATTCTCGTGGGCGACAACTCGATCGGCGAGTTCTATTCAGTGGCGCTGACCAACCACGCGCAGGAAGCTGATACCGGCACGAAGATGATTCACCTCGGCAAGAACACTCGCTCGACAATCATCTCGAAGGGCATTGCAGCGGGTAGATCGAACAACAGTTATCGCGGACTGGTGAAGGTGATGCCGAAGGCCGAAGGAACGCGCAACTACACGCAGTGTGACTCGATGCTGATCGGATCGACTTGCGGCGCGAACACGTTTCCATATATCGAAGTTATGAACAACACCTCGAGCGTGGAACACGAGGCGTCTACTTCGAAGATCAGTGAAGAACAACTTTTCTACTTGCAGCAACGCGGGATTTCTCAGGAAGACGCGGTGTCGCTAATCATTAACGGTTTTTGCAAGGACGTGTTCCTACAGTTGCCGATGGAGTTTGCAGTTGAAGCGCAGAGATTACTGGGACTGAAGCTAGAGGGTAGTGTTGGGTAGAAACCACCACGGATAACACGGATTGATTTAAACGATTAATACGGATCAGACGAATGTTAGAAATTAAGAACATACACGCGGGAATTGACGGCAAGGAAATCCTCAAGGGTATTAACCTGACCGTCAACAAAGGCGAGATTCACGCCATCATGGGACCAAACGGTTCCGGCAAGTCCACCCTCGCGAAGGTCCTTGCGGGACATCCGCAGTACGAGGTCACCTCAGGCGAGATCCTTTACGAAGGACGCAATCTGTTGGAGATGTCGCCTGACGAACGGGCGCGCGAAGGCGTGTTCATGGCATTCCAGTATCCAATCGAAGTGCCGGGCGTTTCGAATGCTCAGTTTCTGCGTTTGGCTTACAACGAAAAGCGCAAACACCTCGGCGAGGAAGAACCCGATCCACTCGAGTTCAAAGACCTGTTGAAAGAACGCGCGAAAGTCGTGGAAATGGACGCAAGC
>JBKPJS010000059.1:0-10861 GCA_046730815.1 Acidobacteriota bacterium | reverse complement strand
GTCTCCCGGGAACCGACGATCGAATACCTCAGCATGCGTGAGGCGTGATGCTTCTCGCCTGAGGTCCAGTAGTCTTCGATGTCATCGATGGGCGGTTGCAGTTTGCCGCCGGCGCCGCGGACGAGGTTGGTGAAGGATTGTTGGACCGTGGTAAAGAGGCGACGCGCCTCCTCATCTGTATCCGCGGCAACCACGTTGACGCCCAGCATCGCGTACGGGTGGGCCAGTTGTTTCGAGGGCTTGAATTTTTCCCGGTAAATCTCGAGCGCTTCAAACAAAGCGTCGGGTGCGAAATGCGAAGCGAAGGCGTAAGGCAGTCCGAGCGCCGCAGCGAGTTCGGCGCCGAACGTGCTCGAACCTAAAATCCAAATAGGAACATTCGTGCCCGCGCCCGGCACCGCACGAACAGGTTGACCGGGTTTAGGATCCACCAGTAACAACATCAGCTCCAACACGTCTTCCGGAAAATCATCAGCGCGACTGGGATCGCGACGCAGCGCACGCAACGTCCGTTGATCAGTTCCGGGCGCGCGGCCCAGGCCCAAGTCAATCCGTCCCGGATAAAGTGATTCGAGTGTGCCGAACTGTTCGGCGATGACGAGCGGCGAATGGTTGGGCAGCATGATGCCGCCCGAACCAACACGCATAGTTGACGTGCCGCCAGCGAGATATCCGATCACGACGGAGGTTGCGGCGCTCGCAATGCCGGTCATGTTGTGATGCTCGGCAACCCAGTAGCGCTTGTAACCCAATGCTTCCGCGTGCTGCGCGAGATCAAGGCTCTTGCGCAGAGCCTCGCGTGGTGTTTCACCCAGGATGACAGGAACGAGATCGAGTATCGAGACGGGAACCATGCTTGTTCTCTACGACAGAATTCGATTTAGCTTAATCGGAAAGTGAGAAAAGGAGAAATGTTAACTAGTATTGGCGAAAGTGCAAAGCATTCCCCACCCAATTCAAACGACGATTTTGACGGATACTACACATGATCCGACGCGTCAAGAGATTAAGCGTCACATCCAGGGCGAACTCGACTCGAATACACCGCGATTTTCACCCTTTGGCCAACGATTTTCCGGGTCACGACCCATCGTATTCATAGTTCTTCGTTCCCCGTGCGCGCTTAATGTTTTCGAGAATCTCGACGCCGCGACCGTGCGCCCACTCTGGCATCTCTTTCTCCCATTCTTCTTCGTTTGGAACGTCGACAACACGTGGGCCGGAAGCCATGCGCTCGGCGTAGATAGTAAGCCGCTGAGTCTTCCCCGCCCGTCGCTCCTCATATACGAGGTGGTCGCGCCCTTCGGGAGCTACCCAAAACCCACGAGATCGAAGTCTGTAATAACGACGCAGTTGATAAACGAACCAGAGCAATGGATAGAGCAGCGCCAGAAGAACGATGAGCAAAAGAATCCAGAGTCCCATACGTCGCGTACCCTAAAAAATAATGACGCTCACCCGCGAGTCACGATCCCTGTAGCGACGTGGCGCGCAAGGGCCATGATGGTCCAGGATGGATTTACTCCGGGCGCGGTGGGAAACAAGCTCGAATCCGCAACGTACACATTCGTCGTTCCAAACACCAGTCCTGACGAGTCTGTCACTCCCCTCCGTGCATCGATCCCCAATTGGTTGCCGCCGCTCGTGTGGTCCGAATAGGAGATCAGATCGTTGTACGTGAATTTGAGTTTCTCAATTCGCTCGATGTCAGATGGTTTTTCGATTACTGGAGGCCGCAACAACGGTAGAAAAACGCGACGCGCTCCCACAGCCAGTAATCCTTTAGCGGCCACCGCGAAGCACCGCCGAAACGATTCAATATCGTGTTTGCTCTCCTCGAAATCGAGTTGCGCCCGCCGGTCCTTCAGCACGATTCGCGACTTTGCCGGATCGTCTTTCACGGTCACTGTCAGACTCATCGTGCGGTGAAACTGTCGCATGATTTCGAAATGCTCTTGCGGCGGAAGGTGCGAAACAAACGACGCCAAACTCGCCGGATAAAGAATACTCGCCAGCCACCAGAAGTGATGCTCCTTTAAATAACCCAGGAAGTTGTAGATGGCCGGAACGCCGTTATACGGAACGTACTGATCGTCCTTGATTACGCCGCGCATCGTCATTGGCTCGTCAAACAGAGCAAACACTTGCGCGTGAGGTTGCAGGTAGACCTTCTGCCCGATCGACTGCCGGTTAGGAAACCCGGGACTACGCAGGAGTACAGCGGAAGAGAAGAACGCGCCGGCAGCGACGATGATCCGTCGTGCGTTGATTACCGTGGCTTGGGTAGCATCTCGCGGCGACACCGCTACACCCGAAGCGGTCCAACCTCCCTTAACTTCTTCGCCAACGACGGACTTTGCCTCGCAATCAGTCAGGACCGTGAGATTTCCAGTCGCAAGAGCCAGCGGCAGAAAGCTGTTGCTCATGTTTCCTTTCAAATCAACACCGCAGCCGAAATTGCAAAGGCCAACTCCAGCGCAGGCACTCGTGTATCGATTAACAGGCACGAGATCGTCCGGCTTGCCGAGCGCGTGAGCCATTTTCCGCACCACGGCGTTTGGTCGATTCTCAAGATCGCGTGTTTGCGGTGTAACAGACATTACCTCGGCGATGTGTTGATAGTGAGGTTCCAGAGTTTCAGCGTTGATTTCAGTTATCCCGCTCTTCGCGCGCCACTCGTCAAAAATGAATTGTTTCGGCTTCATTGCCACGGCGCCGAAGATCATGCTGCTGCCACCGAGCGCACTTCCCTGGTAAAGCACCGTGCGATAACCGCTGGTCGTTTCGACATGACCGAATTTGTTCGACATGTCGAGCACACGAAAGTTTATTTGTTCCTGCGGAATGAAGGGTCCCTTCTCGACCAACAAAACTTTGAGACCTGCCTGGGCCAACGTCGCAGCAGTTACCGCGCCGCCTGGTCCAGAGCCGATCACGCAAGCGTCATAAATGTTGGTTAAGACCTGCGGGTGATGCGGCAGGTCGCGAGCTGAAATGATGTGGCGCCGGTGTTCGCTGGTTAGTTTTCTGATCATGCTTTTACCTCCGGGTCGTCAACCAGCTTTAGAGCTCGTTCGTCTGCCCAGAACGCGATCAGGCAGAGCGACGAAAGTGTGCGGCCCATTTTACGCACCAGCATGAATCGCGAACCTCGCGCATTGAGCGCAACTTTCTCTCCGCCGTACAGAATTGAGGCCCGTTGCGACCAGGCAAGAAACTGAGTGACCTTTCGGCGATGATCGGCGCTGCCACTACGCAGCAGATGATCGACGTTTTGGCCCACGTTGATGCCAGTGCTTTGTAGTGCCGTGGCAGGGATGAGAGTGGCGGCGACGGCATCGACAAATCGTTGGTCGTCGCTGGCCAATGAAATCTTTGGTGCAACCGCGATTAATAATGCGGCACCGATAAAACTCCGGCGACTTAATTGGGTTTCGAAGGCGTTGATCTCTTGAAGAATCTGTTCCAGTGCTTCCATAGGCTTTGTGATTCGGGTGCAACAAAATGCTTGCTATTGTCAGCTCTCGGTCATGCGACAACGTGATTGAATTAATTGTAGGGGCGGCCCTCCGTGGCCGCCCGCGTTTGTGTTAGGCGCGACGGGCGGCCACGGAGCGCCGCCCCTACAGTTGAATCCCGCAATGTTCATTTCTTGGCATCATTCTTGATAGCTGCGTAGAGAAGTTTACGAACGAGGTGGCGTTCCAGCAATGAATCCGTCCTTCAGGTGTTTGCTTTTTCGAGCGCTGGCTATTCTGCTTATCTCAACTCTGATGCCTCTCGAGATACTATCCCAAGCTGTCGAAAAGCCGATTGCACGACACATCATTATCTGTGTTGACGGTGTCGGCATTTCAACCATTAGCAAGATGCGTGCAAAGGGCCACTTCAAAAACTTCCACGCTCCTTCGCACATGATCTCGACGTTTCCTTCATTGACGAATGCGGCCCTGAGCAAGATTCTCGAACCCGCTGGCGCGACGATGACCGGCGGTTATGAAGACAACTTCTTCGACACGAAAGCAAACCGGATGCGTGGCGGGATCCTGGACCGTTTTCGTAGTGACCGTTTCGTTCGCGGCACGTTCCGCGAGCTCTTCGATTATCATCCTTCAGCTCTCAAGAGTGGGCTCGGCTATGCAGCGCCTCCTGTTTCAACCTATGTCGAATCCCTCAGCGATCTTATTCGCCTGCGACAAAAAGCGAAGAATAGTCGTCAAGCCGTGTTTTTCGCTTACACGGGAGCAACGGATTCGTTGGCCCACCTTGGCGGTGAAACTTTACTACGCAGTTTTCTCGAAGAGTTGGATGAGACCATCGAAGATATTGTCCGCGACAACAAGACCCCGGTCGCAGTGACTATCTTTTCGGACCATGGCAATGATTTTCGGAAATACCGTCGCGTTGCAATGAAGGAGCCCCTGCGGCGCGCAGGGTTCAAGTTAGGAAACAAGATCAAGGACGATCACAGCGTAGTCCTACCGCAGTTCGGTCTCGTTGGCAGTGCCGTGTTGTTCACGAGAGACAAGAATAAAGAGCGCCTCGCCGGGGTTTTGGCAACTGTCCAGGGAATTGACTTTGTTGCTTACGAACGAAGCGGAATAGTGCGCGTTATTAATGGACGGGGTGAGGCAACGATCGAGAGACGCGGCGATGAATACCGCTACGTTGCGATGAAAGGCGATCCTCTTGATCTCGTGTCGATCACGCCGCATCAGCAAAATGGCGCCGACGGATTCATTAAAGATGAAGACTGGTTTGCGCTGACTCGGGCCGGCGCGAGGCCCGATGTCGTGCGACGCATTTTCGAAGGAGTGACACAGGGAGTTTTGAACCGTGCCAACGTGATTGTCAATTTAGAGGATGGCTATTACACCGGAAGCTCTCTACTGGACACGTTCACGCTTCTTCAAGCTACACATGGCAACATCGGACAAGAGCAGAGCTATGGATTCGTCATGAGCACCACGAGTGAGTTACCCCCGTACATTCGCGCTGCGGACGTGTGGCAAGCGCTGGGGGCAGTGCAACTACAACGAAGCCCGAAGCGGACGGAGAATAGAGCCAGTCGGTGAGTTTGGATCAGTGGTTTCTTTGCGCCTTTGCCGGGTATCTTTTTCGTTTCCGAAGCTCTCAGAGTACTTTTCGTGCGGGAACGCTTCATGCCGCCTCAGGAGCTGGTCCAATCGGCTCTTCACCTAGAGAAGCGGTTGTTGATTTCGCTGGAACTTTCACTGCCGCAGGCAAAGTCATGAACGGTCGCTCGCACAAACGAAAGAACAGCCAGGCAAATGCGACCGACAGCGGTATCATAATGAGTAGTGAGATAGAGCGAATGTGCAGTCTGGTGAAGCCAAACCAATACCAGTGCATCAGTACAAATAGATGAGTCAAATAGAGTGAGTAGGAGATCAGCCCAATTGAGGCCAGTGTCGGGATCAGGCGCGGCGCCCGTGACGATTTCAGTCGCCAACGCTGCTCTGCTGCGACCGAATAGTTTACAAGTATGAAAAATCCGACACCCCACGCAGGATGCATTGCCAGCCAGCCAATATCATGAATCCAGGTTTTGTCGTCGAACATTGGTAAGATCACAGCCAGGCCGCCCGCGCAACCCAAAGCTATACCAGCGACTGACATCCTGTAACACCATGCAGGTAGTTTCGTTACTCCTAACGCCGCCTCGACACTCAAAGCACCTAACGCCCATATAAACCAATTCGTCGCGGCTGCTTCCGTGACGGGGATGCTGATGCCGATCGCGTGGCTCAAGTAGTGGCTCATAATCACCCAACCGACACGCGCCGAAACGCACAACAGCAGGGTCTTGGCCCATCCGTAACGAATGCGCAGGAACAGCAGCAAAAAATAAGCGAGGTATAACTGTTCTTCGATAGCGAGCGTCCAGAAAGCGCCGTTGATTGTGTAGGTAGTCCGAATGTCCAGGTTGTGTAACATGAACAGATGAAGCCCCAGGTCCCACAAGTAAAAGGGCGTGATTGCAACGGGAGTTTTGTAAGCGAGATAGCAGAGATACAGCGCGAGCGCGGCAAAATAAGGAGGGTATAATCGGCGAACTCGGCGTTTCCAGAAGACGAAGAAGTTTATAACCGGCTTATCAACACCCGCTGCGCGAGCCTTGGCCCAATATAGGTGGATACAAAACCCGGAGATTACAAAGAAGAGGTATATCCCGGCATACGCGAAGTGAACCGTGTAAGCGGTTATTTGCGGCAACCACCATTCCCACCCGGTGAACGCCGTCTGCGGCGCCACTCCAAGCGCGTGATAGGCGACAACTGCCAGCGCCGCCACTCCGCGCATGGCATCAAGCGTCAGCATCCTCCCCAACCTTGTTTCTTCCCGCTTGCTGTCCATTTGTGGTGACAGATTATTACAGCTAGACAGCCAACGCCATAACGCACGTGTTCAGAGTCGTCGCTTCCACTGCCGATCGTGCCGCGCGGCGTGTAGCACGGCGGCCATTACGGAACGTTTGACAGGATTTCAGGATTTACAGGATTTACATGATTCATCCTGTAATCTTGAAAATCATGTCAATCCTGTCTACTACAATGTCAGACTCTTGAAAGTCGCGTTCATTACGTGTTCGCGCCGTGGAGAGTGAAGCAACAGTCCGCATGCAGCAATAAGGAACAGGACATAATAGTAACGATTACCAGTCAGGAAAAAATCAAGCATCCCGAGCAGCGCCGCGACCTCGGTTATCGCCCACGCTACGATATATCCCTGCTGGACCAGTTGTACTTGCTGTTGATCCACGGCCCTGGTTAATAACTTGTTTTTGATCGGGAAGGAAATCAGCGTTGTTAATAATGCAACGCCGACCAGCACGAGCGACAAGGTGCGGTTTGGGGTGACGTCTCGTGATCGTTCCACAAAAAACGTGAACACGTAATACATGCCAATGCTCAACAACATGGCGATCCAAAGGGTGCGCATCGTACGGAGCCTCTGCTCGATGTCTACTTGCGGATTTGCCGATTGCGTGTTCATGCTGTTTGAGATTTGGTAGACAGTAGCTGGCGAACAGATTTCAGTCAATTTATTTATGTGGCAGTTCCGAGCGTGGTGTAATGATGGCTTTACAGTAGGACTGCTAAGGAATATTCCTGGCCTCTCTCTGTTTATCTGCTTGGGCCCAGTCTTTTGCGGAAACAAATGATTGCGTGTCGTAGATGAGCACGATCGTGCCTACGGAGAGTTGTCTGCTCATCTCCGGCGCCGCGAACATTGGAATCCGAACGCAACCATGACTGCGAGGTGCATGAGGAACTGAAGGGTTGCCATGTATTGCCAGGCCATCGCTGAAGTAATTGGGATAAAAGAGCAATCCGAGAGGCGATCTTCTCCATCCCGACACCTTGCCGTAGATCCTGAACCGCCCTCTGGGTGTGTAAGCCAGACCGCTCATGCGTTTTTCTCTGTAACGCTTGCCACTACCGGTTGAGACGGGAAGGATTGTCGTAATGTCGCCTTCGTCATTTGTCAACAAAAGCACTTGTCGATCGAGGTCAACTTCGACGTGCTTATAACCTGCGTCTTTGGGCCGTGGTGAAGTTGCGTTGCGGATTGCGTTCAACTCTGCGCGGGTGAGGCGTCCAGTAATTCTGCGACCTTCCCATTTCTGGAAAGTAACCAAAGCTAATTGCTTGTCGCTGTCAATCACGCCATCTACCGGTCCGGTCCAGTAGCCCATTTGCGACAGGCGACGTTCTGCCTCCTTCAGTTCTATGTGTTTAAGCGGACCTGCTTCACGCTTCTTAACTTTTGTGCTTGCGACTGAATCAGTTGATGTTAGAACAAGCAGCCCGATTGCGAGAAGCACTGCTGCTATGAGTTTTTTGAAGATGCACATAAGACCTCCTCGAAGGATAGCGGGAGGAGTCGGGGTGGGACTTACTTTGAAGCCCTTTGGTTCACAATACTCCTGCATTGTGAGGAGATCAACGGGTAATAAGCGACGGGGTCTCTATTGCCACAAAGAAGCACTAAAAGCGCAAAACTTTGCGCAGCATTTGTGGTTATAGTTACGTCATGCACCCAAAGACAGAAGCTCCAAAAGTAAGAACCACACGCTTGCCGTCCGGAAGGGAGATTCCTGTCCTCGGTCAGGGGACGTGGATGATGGGTGAAGATCGTTCGCGACGGCAGTCGGAAATCGCAGCACTTCGTCTCGGTTTGGATCTCGGAATGACGCTGATCGATACAGCCGAGATGTATGGAGAAGGTGGGGCTGAAGAAGTAGTCGGTGAGGCGATTGCAGATCGCCCGCGTGCAGAAGTCTTCTTAGTGACCAAAGTCTATCCGCACAATGCGACGCGCCGCGGAGCTGTCGAGGCGTGCGCACGAAGTCTGCGGCGACTCAAAACTGAGTACATAGATCTCTACCTGCTGCATTGGCGCGAAGACGTTCCTCTCCGCGAAACTCTGGAAGCGTTTCAGGTACTGAAAGACAGAGGTCAAATCCGAGACTATGGCGTAAGCAACTTTGATGTGGCTGACATGGAAGAAGCTTACGCGCTGCCGCGAGGTGATGAGATCGCTACGAATCAAGTGCTGTACAACCCGGCGCATCGTGGTATCGAGTGGGATCTGCTACCCTGGTGTCGACAGCGGAACATTCCGATCATGGCGTATTCTCCGCTTGGCAGTAATCGCGCTGAGCAGAAACGAATGCTCAGTAAAACCGCTATCACACGGATCGCCTCACAACATAACGCTACTCCCGCTCAGATCGCTCTCGCGTGGTTGCTTCGGCAACCCGACATAGCGGTGATTCCTAAAGCCAGCCGGCCAGAGCACATCCGAGAGAACCGGGCCGCGCTTGAAATTCAACTTACGGACCGTGATATCGAGGAACTCGACAAAGTGTTCCCGCCTCCGGCCCGAAAGATCCCACTCGAGTTAATCTGAAGCTTCACAACAGCGTTAGCGATCCTCCCGTGTGCCAGAACAGTACTCTATCTGTCTGTTTAATTCTTCCCTCGCGGCAATACGCGATCAAGCCCGCAGCCGCTTTACTCGTGTACACCGGATCCAACAGTATCCCTTCGGTCTCAGCGAAAAGCCTGGCGGCCTCTTGAGATTCTCTCGTCGGTATCGCATAACCTTCGCCGATAAAGCCGTCGTCGACGAATAGTTCATCCATCGTGGGCATATCTGTTCTGCCCAGCAGTGAAAGCATTGGTCCAACTGCCTGCAACACGTTCTCCCTGATCGTGTCGGCGGGATCGTCGGCGCTGATTCCCATCAATCGCAATTCAGGGTAGCTGAATAATCTCTTTCCCACTTCGAGTCCTGCCTGTGTGCCGCCCGAGGAGGTTGCGAAAACGATCGTATCGAATTGCTCGCCGAGTTCCAGTTGTTGAATCCCAAGCTCCTCGAATGCGGCCACCATTCCAAACGAGCCTATTTCGTTCGAAGCCCCTAAAGGAATCTGGTAAACGCGCTCGCCACTTTTCTCCAGACGTCTTGCGATCTCCTGCATTTTTGAAGCTCGCTCATGGCTTGCAGCGACTGTGTGTACACGCACGTCCAGTAGTTCCGCGACACGCCAGTTTGCGCGGGCTGACTTTGGATCGCCGCCGCTCAGTATGAGTTCACATTTCAAGCCTAGCCGTCTCGCGATCAGCGCTGTAGTTCGTGTCAGGTTAGAAGTGATCGAGCCGGTGGTAACGATGGTGGTCGCTCCTCTGGATAGTGCATGGGCCATCACATATTCGAGCTTCCGCAACTTGTTGCCTCCGCCGAGATAGCCAGTCAAGTCGTCTCTCTTAATCCAGAGCTGCGGTGCGCCGGGAATTGAGTGTCTAAGGCGATCGAGTCGCTCGATTGGAGTATTAAGATTCACCAGGCGGAATCTTTCGATGTTGGTGAACAACTCAAGCGCCGAGTGTTCGTTTCTTATTCTGTTGATGCTCATATTTCCGTCCTTCCGCACAAACAAAAAGGCCGCTCGAAAGGAGCGGCCTTTGTGAATGCTAATGATTGCTTTGAATCTATATCACATACACTTCAGTCCGCTCATTCGTCGGCCTACAACAACACACGCAAACACAAACCAGATCGCTTCTACGAGAAGCGTTGGTTCGAAGATTTGGCGTTGCTGTAATCATTACTTGGTTTCCAGACGCCCTAAAAATACTTTAGCGTGTGGAGCGCTGTCAATAATATGTGGACAGGATTTACAGGATTTACAAGATGTATTCTGCAAATCCTGCTAATCCTGTCTAAACGGTCTGAGTTCTTAAGCAGCTTGAACGACGCGCTCCGGCACGTTTTGTCTAGCCGGCACTGGTGACTTCACACGACCCGACAAAGCAGAGCGGATCTCGCGCCAGTGAATGGCAACGTCGGCGAAGACAAGCGACAGTGCGAGGCATGACCAGATGATTGCCTGCACGATTTCAACTCCGAGTGTTTCCCAGCCGGTGATTCCCATCACAAAGCGTCCGGCAATGAACACCAGTGCGACCGCATAACTGCGAGTTGCCCACTGTCTATGCAGCGCGATTTTGCGCTTGATGGCAAAGAGAAGCGCGAGTGCGGTCGTGCCCATAAGCATTGCAGCGTCAACCACGGCCAGAACAGTGAAAGAACGCGGTGCTCCCATGCGCTCCTGGTAATACTGAATGTATGCACCCATCGGAGCGAGAGCGATTGCGCCCACCACATATAGTCGACCCATGACGCGATGTGCTTTGGTAAAGCGCTGTCGCAGGCGGTCGGAAAATTGTAGCGGTGCAAACAGAAGTACTATGGCGCCGAAGATGCCGTGGGGAAGTAACCACCATTTGAACGGTGCATAGTGTTGCCAGGCTGGATGAGACGAGTCGAC
>JBKPJS010000058.1:0-6759 GCA_046730815.1 Acidobacteriota bacterium | reverse complement strand
AAGTAACGATCCAAGCAGTTGTATCGTTCGCCGCCAGATTTCGATTCGATACGTGAAATAAGCCCCGATCACAAGATTGAGCAAACCTGCTAACAATATGAAGATGTGTCTCGTGCGGTACAGCAACCTTGGGCCGTCGGGTACTCCAACCATATGGTTGTAGTATTTGTCCATGTACTGGCCTGTCATCAGGAAAGCAAGCACGACAAATACTCCGACTATGAGATGAATTTTCTTCATCCACTACAACTCAATAAAGGAGGGAATAAGATGATCTGGAACACGATCCGGGCTCAGGAAGCAGGCAGGCCTTTGCCAAGATCGAGGTTGATTCTTACTGATCGTGGTTCATGCGTCAACAAACGGCAATGCAAGAAACGAGGGAATCTGAATGGACTTCAGGTAGCAGGGGCTACTGGCGTTCCTTATCTGTCTATAGAGCGAACCTCAATCTGACCTTCGCGTACTCGGGCCTCAAAGCAGGGTTGTGGAAATGTCGCCGGACCATCCACGACGCTGCCGTCTCTGACGTTAAAACGCGAGCCGTGCCACGGGCACTGGACCACGTCGCCTTCCAACTTGCCCTCAGACAATGGACCACCAAGGTGAGAGCACGTGTGTGACAGCGCGCATACGGCGCCTTCGCGGCGAACCAGAAGCACCGGCACTCCTTCGGCCTCCACACGCTTCATCTCGCCTTCTCGAAGCTCAGCGTCGGCCAATACCGGCACGAACTCTTTCGGCATCTCCTGCGCCGCAGCGTGATTCACTCCGATCTGCTCGCTGAAGACAAGATGGCCACCCAGGTAAGCTGACGCGCTCGAGACGGCGTAGCCGAGCATCGCGAAGCCCATCCCAGCATTCCTCTTTTTCCTGCGCCGAAGGACCAGCGACGTCGTGTAAAGCGCCGTCGCACCCACATTCAGCAGGCCGTGCAGCAACCCGACTTTGCGCGCGCGCCCGTTAGTCTCCGACCAGTCGGTCAATCCCGTCACGGCCGCCCCGGCTGCGCCCACAAGTCCAACCGTGATCGCGGTATCCGCGCCGGTACCCAGCTCTCTTCGACCGCTGATGGACTCCATCGCGTCGAGTGCGAGGGCCACCGTCCACGCACCGAGAGGTACGTCGGTTAGTGCCGGGTGCAAGGGGTGACCGAGCCACGTACCGTGAAGAAAGTTCTTCACCTGCCTGCCGGCCGGTCCCGCCGACTCGAATGCGTCCCGAACGAAGGGTTGTATCTGGTCACTCAATCGATCAAGCGCTTCCTGCTGTTCGACTGCCTTGATTAATGCTTCCGTAGCCATGTCTCCCCCTTATCCCATTGTTCGTGCTCACTGTGGTTCTTTGACGCGGTCAATCAAATGTTTGCACTGTTCGGATAACATCATTGAGCAGAAATGTTAGGTGCGAGTGGCGGTTCTATGGCGTTTGCTTGTCACTATTGTGTAACTGAATGGGGTAAGTTTGAGATTGCCACGACCAGCGAGTTAGAAGTGAGAATTGCAACTTAACGACGTGCCGGACTCCAAGGAGGCGCACTGTCATCATCTCTGTGTTGTGATTTAGTGAACGTATGAGTTGAATGTTCACGCCGGAGTTTGTAAGTGAAGCGGCATGATGGTATTGATAAGTGTTGAGGGAATTATCGGACAGATAGAGCAGATCAACCGTTGGCGTAAACCTGGCAGTGGAAACTCACATGACTAAACCAGGAATCTCGGGTATTGCGCCGCTCTTCATCGTGAATGATGTCCCCGCCACGCTGGCGTTCTACCGCGACCGTCTCGGGTTCGATATCACATTTCAAGGGCCCGAACCTGACGACATCTTCTTCGGCATTGTCCGCCGTGGCGCTGCGATGATCATGTTCAAGGACGTCGGCGTCGATCCAGTGCCGAACTACACGCGAGACATCAAACAAGGCATCGCCCGCTGGGACGCCTACCTCTATGTCCCCGATCCGGACGCGTTGGCGGCAGAGTTCTCGTCGCGCAATGTCGAGTTCTTCGAACCGCTCACAGATACCGAGGATGGCTTGCGTGGATTCGAGCTCCAGGATGCTAACGGCTACGTTTTGTTTTTCGGTCGTCCCCGTTCATGAGCGATTCAAACTGACTACGTTTCGTTGCTCACCTGTTCGAAGCCGGTTCACGTCTTCTGCGGAATGACGGTTACTCGGAGCCGTTGTCCCAGGCCTTCTGCGCCCCAGTTCATTACTACGTTGTGATTCCACTCAAATACCGGACGAGCAATCGGCGCCAGCAGATTCATCCACCGCTTGGTTGTCTCTACGTTCCAATCATATCTCACAACCGTTTCGCTGCCCTCGGTCGATAGTTGCCATAGTCCTCGGCCCTGTAATTCACCGATCGCAATTCCTTCAAGCAACAGTGGTGGCTCAATGCGGATCGTTTGCATATTGAAGCTTAGCCTGTAGGGAAGCTTGCTCTTCCAGGTGTAGCGATGAATACTTCCGACACCTCGTTCATCTCCCTTGCGCACTTCAACCACACTTTCTACGCCTTTCCACCATGTAGGCCATTCGCTGGAGTGATAAATCTCGTTCCAGATACTTTCTATCGGAGCTTTAACGCGCCAGATAGTGACAAATTCGTAGGCTTTCATACGGCTATTCAATACGTAGGGCGATCGTCGGGTTCACTTTCGTGGCGCGTCGCGCCGGTACGTAAGAAGCCGCAAGTCCCACTGCGATAAGCACAGCCGAAACGCTGGCGAAGGTTAGATAGTCAGTGGCGGTCACCCCATAGAGAAGGCTTGCCATCAAACGGGTGAGGGCATATGCCGCTATCAATCCTGCCCCTACACCTATCAATGTCAACGCCAGTCCCTGGCCCAGCACCAACCGCAACACATCCATTCTCTCTGCGCCAAGCGCCATACGGATTCCCAGCTCGCGCCTGCGGAGCGTGACTGTGTAATTCATCACGCCATAGACTCCCACGGCCGCCAACACCAACGCCACCCCAGCAAAAGTGAGCAGCAGCGTCATGTTGAAGCGCCGGCCGGAGAGCGATTTTGCGAGAACCTGGTCCATCGTCTGTACGTCAGTCAGCGCTTGCTCTTTATCGATTGAATAGATCGCCTTCGAAACAGGCTGGACCAGGCTTTCCGGGTTCGAGCTAGTCCGCACCACGAAGCTCATGAAAGGCAGGGGGAATTGTTTGTATGGCAGATACATCATTGCGGACGAGTCGACGTCGAGCCCACTTGTCTTAACATCGCCTACCACGCCGACAATCTCACGCGCGCCTTGCTCGCTATGAAATGAGGGCGTTAGCCGCCTGCCAATCGGGTTTTCTCCCGGCCAGAATCGGCGCGCCATTGCCTCGCTAATGATTATGACCGGCACGCTATTATCACGATCATGGTCGCTGAAGAAACGCCCCTGTCGCAAGGGGATGCCAATCGCCTGGAAGTAGTCAGGGCTGATGTAACGCGTCTGGGCCATCGGCTGCTCTGCGATTACCCCGGCGGGTCGGCCTTCGATAGTGAAGGGTTGTGTCGATCCACCTCCTGCGAGCGGAATCCTCGTAGTAGTTCCAACTGAAACGACACCAGGCACGGCGCGGATCTGTTCGATCGCTCGGTCAACAAACGCAAGCCGTTGGTGAGGTTCAGAATATCTGATCCAAGTTAAAACGACGCTCATCGTTAACGCATTCCTGGTGTCGAACCCGGGATCGACGTTTTGGAGTTTCCAGAAACTGCGAATCATCAGCCCCGCTCCGATCAGCAGGACTAGTGACAGGGCCACCTCCGAAATCACCAGTGCCTTACGTGTGTGCTGCTTGATGGGGCTGCCGCCGGTTCGGCCTGAGCCTTGTTTCAGAGTTTCACTGATGCTGGTCCTGGTAAACTGCAAAGCAGGCACGATCCCGATTATGATGCCGGCGCCGAGCGATACTAGAAGCGTAAAGCCCAAGGCCTTGGTGTCGACACCAATATCGCCTGAATTAGGAAGGCTGCCCAGTCGCACCAGCATCTTACTGCCGAACTCGGCGAGCAGAAGCCCAAGCACCCCTCCAGTAACAGCGAGCAGAACGCTTTCGGTAAGCAGTTGGCGAACCAGCCGAGCTCGTCCCGCGCCGAGCGCGATACGCACCGCCATCTCCTTCTGGCGGTTGGCGCCTCTGGCGAGCATCAGGTTCGCGACGTTCGCGCAGGCGATCAACAACACGAAGGCGACGGCACCGAAAAGTACAAGCAGTGCGAGGCGGAAATCGCCGACGAGATCCTCACGGAGTGGGATGACGAGGGCGCCCCAGCCTTTGTTGGCCTCAGGGTATTGCTGTTCGAGCCTGCTAGAAATCGTACTCATCTCCGCCTGCGCCTGCTCCGGTGAGACGTTCTGCTTTAGACGTGCGATCACGAGGTAGTCATGAATTGATCGAGTTTGACGTTCCGCATCCTCCCACGCCAGAGGCACCCATAGCTCGGCCTCACGCGGAAACTCAAATCCGGCGGGCATGATGCCTACTACGCTGAAACTACGGCTGTTGAGCGTCAAAGTTTGACCGATGATGTTAGGGTTGGCTCCGAAGGCTCGTTGCCACAGTCCGTGACCAATCACGACGACCTGGTCGCGTCCCGGTCGTTCCTCGTCGGGTGTAAAGGTGCGGCCCTGCAATGGATTGGAGCGCAAAACGGAAAAGAAGTCTGACGAGACGGCGGCGCCGATCAATGGTAGTGGGTCATTACTGGTACTCAGACTCAAGCCCATGTCCGTGTAAACCGCCATCTGCTCGAAGGCGCTGCTCTGTGCCTTCCAATCAAGATAGTTCGCGGGTGACACTGAAAATCTGTCGAGACCGGGGAAGCTTTGCTGAGGTGGCGTGTGCCACACATGCACGAGCTGCTCCGGTTCGGGGTAAGGTAAAGGCCGAAGCAGTAGACCATTGACCACACTGAATATCGCAGTGTTGGCGCCGATCCCGAGTGCGAGCGACAGCACGGTTACTACAGCGAAAATGGGACTATGGACCAGCGCCCGCACGCCGGTTCGAACGTCTCGCCAAACGGTTTCTATGAATTGGCCCATTCTGATCTCCCTCACTTTTTCTTGAACTTGCTCGACGCCGCCAAGCTCGACGAGAGCGCTACGTCGAGCCGCTTGAGGCGTGAGTCCTTGCCTGAGGTTCGCTTCCGTCAACATGTCCAGGTATGCCTGGATCTCTTCAGTGAACTCCTGGTCCACACGGTCCTTGTGGAACAGGTTTCGCCAGAGGCTGGTCAGGCGAGGAATCAACGGCACGACTGCTTCTCCTCAGGTAGCCTTTAGAGCGCTGGTGATCGCGAGGGAAATCCGCTGCCAGTCCTGCGTCTCGGCATCGAACTGACGCCGGCCGGCCGCGGTAAGGCGATAGTACTTTGCACGGCGATTGTTCTCTGATTCACCCCACGACGACTGGAGCCAACCCGCCTCTTCCATCCGGTGTAACGCCGGGAAAAGTGAGCCGGGCTTGACCTTAAAGGTTCCCTTCGTGATCTGTTCGATGCGATGTGAAACGCCCAGCCCGTGCAGCGGACCCAGGGCCAGGGATTTCAGCACCAGCAGATGAAGCGTGCCCTGCAACAGGTCAACTTGCCTTCCTGGCATGTCTCCCTCCTATAGACATTCTGTAGATGGTAGATAAACGTTTTCATATAGAATGTCAATACGAGCCCGCAAAAGAGGGGAGGGAAGTGAGTTTGGAGGATCTCTCTCGCAAAGACGCAAAGGCGCAAAGCGCTGCCGCGTTTCTAACGGGGTTCTTTGCGCTTTTCGAGGGCCTCAGTCACAGATGAAAAACGGCAGGCCCAATATTCATTGGAACCCGCCGCGTTTCATTGAAATCCTGGTGAGGCACTCGTGAGTGTTCGCGCGAAACGTGTTTACGACGAATCTTAGAACGGTGGATACTAGATCTTCTTGAGCAAATATGCGTCTTGTCTCGAACCGCCTCTCGCCCCCTCGCGCCTGAAGACCTTCACGGAGAATCCCCGGGAGAACTCCCCGCGCACGTAGGCTTCCGGATGATAGGCGGCGCAATAGTTCGTGCCGGCTTGTTCCTCCTCTATCACGACGAACCGACCCGCCCTGAAATCGTTCTGCAGTTTCTCATCCAGGCCGTGAATGCAACTCTCGCCATGCAGCGTGACATAGAGGAACCCGCCGGGCTTAAGTACCTTTCTCATTTCGCCAAGCCAGTAACTTTGCAGATGGGCGGGTAGATGGGTAAAGACAGAATAAGCATAAACGAGATCGAAGGAGTTACTCTCGTAAGGCAGCGGACCTTCCAGGGAGTTTACTTTGAACTCGGCGAACGGAAGATTGCGGGCGCACCAGTTGACCAGGGTCGGATTATAATCCGTGCCGTGCAGAGAAGGACCGCGCAGGCCCTTCCAATGACGCATGATCCGCCCGCACCCGCAACCGAAATCCAGGATTCTTCCAAGAGTCTCTACGTCGACCCCTGCTTCCTTCAAGGTGTCGCGGATGGCGTCGGCAGATGTCCGCAGCTGTCAAGAAACCCCTTGAGATCGTAGACGCCGATCACGAGATGCATTAGATCGCGCGGTGGGATGGGGCCGCTGCCGCGAAGCCTTGCCTCAGTACGCTGAACGAGCATCTTGGCGTCGCGCCTAAACCAGATTCTAACGTTCAAAGGGACGGCCGATTTGATGAGATTGTAGATGCTCATAGGGAAACTCAAACATGAATCGCACCACGGCATGATGGCAAGTCGGTCACAACGGAAA
>JBKPJS010000057.1:0-2192 GCA_046730815.1 Acidobacteriota bacterium | reverse complement strand
TTCTCACACAGTCAAGCAGAACTGCGACCACTCCTCGAAGCCAACATCGTTCCGGTGCTGGGTGGGTTTATCGGAGCGACGACGAGCGGAGTAACGACAACGCTCGGACGCGGCGGCTCTGACTACACGGCCGCGCTGATCGGCGCAGCGCTCCGTGCGCGTGAAGTACAGATCTGGACCGATGTCAGTGGTGTGTTGACTGCGGATCCGCGAGTCGTTCCTGAAGCGCAAACTATTGAGCGCCTGTCGTATAGCGAAGCTGCAGAGCTTGCTTATTTTGGCGCGAAAGTCCTGCATCCAAAAACAATTCAACCCGCTATCGAAAGTTCTATTCCGGTGCGGATTTGCAATTCGCGAGCGCCGGAAGAGCGGGGCACGTTAGTTGGCCCACAAAGCGAAACGTCTCCGCGAACCGTGAAGGCCATCGCACACAAGACAGGTGTTACCACGGTCCAAATCACTTCCGCACGCATGCTGGGAGCTTACGGATTCCTGCGTGCGCTCTTCGAAGTGTTCGAACGACATCGCACCGTGGTCGACGTGGTCACGACGTCGGAAGTCAGCGTTTCGCTCTCGTTGGATCATGCGACTGCGCTTCCGGCGATTGTAGCGGAACTGGAACAACTGGGAACTGTACGAGTCGAAAGAGGCCGCGCGATCATCTGCGTTGTAGGTGAAGGTTTGCGAGGCACGCCGGGTATTGCCGCGCGTGTGTTCAGCACCATCAGCGATATCAACGTGACGCTGATCTCGCAAGGCGCGTCGAGTGTCAACTTTACGTTCGCGATCGAAGAGGAACATGTGAAAGAGGCAGTCACGAGATTGCACCGGGCATTTTTCACCACGAAACCACAAAAACACTAAATGAATCTGTTTGATTTAACGCGCGCGCTCGTTGATATTCCATCGCTCACGGGTGATGAGATGGCGGTGGGGCTGTATTTAACGAGCTATCTCGAGAGAGTCGGCTATCGTGTTGAAAGACAGGAGGTGGCCCAGGATCGTTTCAACGTGATTGCTACGACTGAAGCGTCGCCGCGCATCGTTTTTTCGACTCACATGGACACAGTGCCGCCGTTCATCGAGTCGCGCGAGGATGACGAATTCATTTACGGGCGCGGGTCATGCGATGCGAAAGGAATCATTGCCGCACAGATTTTTGCAGCCGAACGTTTGCGTGCGAATGGCGTAAACGACATCGGGTTGCTTTTTACAGTTGACGAAGAACTCTCGAGTGCGGGCGCGCAGGCTGCAAACAATCATCCACTTGCGCGCGAGTGTCGCTTCCTGATTAACGGTGAGCCGACTGATAATCGTTTGGCGACCGGAACTAAAGGATCGGTGCGAGTGATCATCATGACTGAAGGTCGCGCGGCGCATTCAGCGTATCCGGAGACTGGTGAGTCGGCTATCGAGAAACTGCTCGACATTTTGGAGGACATCCGTGCGCGCGAATGGCCGGAAGATAGCTTCTTTGGCACTACCACGTGCAACATCGGCGTTATCAGCGGTGGGACGCGTCCAAACGTAATTGCAGATAAAGCGCGAGCGGAATTGCAAATTCGGCTCGGGACCGATATAGAGCACGTTCAAAGAGTCCTCGAAGAAGCGATCGGCGGCCGTGGCCGTCTTGAATATGCGTCGGCACACAATCCCGTGCGACTCTTTTCCGTTCCGGGTTTTGAGGAGTGTGTAGTTCGCTTCACGACAGACGTTCCGTACCTGTCACAATGGGGAAAGCCGCTGTTGCTCGGACCAGGGTCGATTCTCGACGCACACACAGACCACGAGCGTATTTCGAAACACGAACTCAAGGACGCGGTTGAGATCTATGTGAACCTAGCGAAGAGTTTGTAGGGGTGGCCCTCC
This sequence comes from Acidobacteriota bacterium, assembly GCA_046730815.1. Classification (GTDB taxonomy): domain Bacteria; phylum Acidobacteriota; class Blastocatellia; order Pyrinomonadales; family Pyrinomonadaceae; genus PSRF01. The sequence continues at coordinate 323 of JBKPJS010000057.1, read as the reverse complement.
GTGGCCACCCGACGGTCAGAATTGCGTACGAACGCGTGGCCACGGAGGGCCACGGATAATGAAACTCGCGTTAATCGGATTTGGAGCGATGGGCCAACTGGTTGCCGCCGAAGCGCGCAAGGCGGGCGACGAAGTTGGCGTGGTGGTCACGAGTAAAGAAGGTGACATTGCCGTCGATGCGTTGGCAGAAAAACTTCGTGGTCATGATGCCGTCGTAGATTTCTCCACCGGCGGGACGGTGCTAAAAAACGTCGAAGCCTGCGCGCGAGCGAGAGTATGCCTCGTCGAAGGAACAACTGGTTGGAAACAGCACGAATCGCAAG
>JBKPJS010000056.1:0-9667 GCA_046730815.1 Acidobacteriota bacterium | reverse complement strand
GAGATAACCCTGAGCATACTGGCACTGCAACGCTCTTAATTGGTTCAACTGATCCTCAGTTTCGACTCCTTCGGCAACCACTTCCATGCCAAGATGGCCCGCCAGTGTAACAATCGTCTTCACTATTTGCAGGTTCTCATCCGCGTGACTCATCGTGGTTACAAAAGAACGATCTATCTTCAACGTATCGACCGGGAACCGGTTGAGATAACTCAACGACGAGTAACCAGTCCCGAAATCGTCGATACTCAGCCGGACGCCGAGTCCCCGAAGCTTGGCTAGGGTGATTGCCGCCAATTCCGGATTCTCCATTACGACCGTTTCTGTAATCTCGAGTTTTAAGTGCCATGGATTGAGATGAGATTCGCGCAACACTTCTTCGATCTTTTCGGTGAGATCGGGTTGCATGAGCTGTTTGCCTGAAAGATTCACACTCATCACCAGGTGGCGATTCAACACTGAGCGTTCCTGCCATTTCCGTAGTTGCCGGCAGGCTTCACGCAACACACTTAGTCCTAAGGACACGATCAACCCGGTCTCTTCCGCGAGCGGAACAAAGTCAGACGGAAGGATGATGCCGCGCTCCGGATGCTGCCAGCGCACCAGCGCCTCAAAGCCGTGTAACTCCCCATTTTCTATCGAAACGATCGGCTGGTAATAGACGCACAATTCCTCGTTTTCGAGCGCACGGCGAAAATCGCTTTCCAAGCGCAGCAGTGTGACGGCGCGTGTGTGCATCGCCGTATCAAAAATTTCGTAACGTGCTTTGCCCTGTTCCTTCGCGCGATACATAGCGGTGTCGGCGTCACGAATCACGTCTTCGGCTTCTGCGTAGTTATTTCCGCCGAGCGCTACGCCGATGCTCGCGGTTGTGACCGCCTCATGGTTATGAAGTTTGAAAGGCGCTGAGATGGCCCGTTGCACTTTTTCCGCTACGCTGATCGCATCCGACGAGTCGCGCATACCGTCGAGAAGGATTGCAAACTCGTCGCCACCGAAACGAGCGACCATGTCTGTTTGTCGAATGCAGCCTTCAAGACGGCGCGCAACCAGAATGAGCAATTCGTCGCCACAGGGGTGGCCCAGGCTGTCGTTGATGTTTTTGAAACGGTCCAAATCAAGGAAGAGCACACAAAACAAGTATTCATCGTTCTGCCGCGCGCGTCCGACTGCGACGCGGAGATGATCGGTGAAGAGTGAGCGGTTAGGCAGTCCGGTGAGAGCGTCGTGAAAAGCGGCGTGTCGAAAATGTTCGCGACTCTCTTGCAACTCCCTGCTGGTCCGCTCCAGTTTTCCGACGTAGCGATTCAGCTCCTCGACGTGAAGCTCCGCTTGCTCGGCGCGCAGCCGCTCAGCTTCCGCACGCGCGTGCTCAGCCTCGGCACGGTCGCGTTCAGCTCGCTCGGCCTGCGCGGCAGTCGCCCTGATATCTTCAAGATACTTCTCGTACGTAAAGTAAATTATCGAGATGATTGGCAGAGTGGCTAAAACGGCATAGAAGCTAATCGTTCCTTCTAACTTAATAATACCGCCGGCGACGAACGCGCCGATAAAGTACGTAAGTGAGGACCACAGGTAATGCATGGTCCATGTTTGCCAGACCGGACGATCAGATTTACAGGCGAGGCAGATCGCGACCAGCCAGGTGTGCGAGAGATACTGGACAAGGGCCACGACACACAGAAGAACGATAACAACGGAGTAGGGCTGCGTCGCGATATGAATAGGCGAGCCAAACAGGATGCGCATGACAGCGCCGGTCGTGAAAACCGATACCGTTGTTGCGGTGGCGTTGAAGAGAACTGTAATTAAACGCTTGCTGATCCGAAGACCGGAACTTAGCCCATCCGCGGCGGCGACGATAACAGCAGCCTGTGGACCATAGAGCAGCAGCGTAAGGAAAACAAACGTATCGGCAACTGTAATAGTCGTGTTCACACGTGGGACCCTGATCCCGAATCCTGAACTGATGCCCAGGGTCAGTGAAAACAAGAGGAGAAAGCGAAAGTCGAGTTGCTGGTAAGGCAGGGTGTAGCAGGAGTAACTAAAGATCGCAGCCCCTGTGGCCACGACCAGCCACATGTAGCGTTTAGTCAAACTTTGTTTGCCGGCAGAATCGATCATCGGTAAACGCGAGGCGCAGTTGTGTTTAAGTTGGAAGTACTCTGATGGTCTCGGAAAGAAGAATTCGTCTTACGCAAAGGCGCAAAGGCACAAAGCACAAAAGAAAGCCTTTAGAATCGCGGTAGCGCTTTGCGCCTTTGCGTCTTTGCGCGAGAAATCTTTTGCATAGAGATACTTTTTCGTGCAAAAGCCGGTTAGAAGTAGAGGAGATCGTATTGCCCGCCAACGCTGAATCCCAGGTTCAGATAAAATGAGTGGGTTCGCGTGTTTTCCTGCTCAACAAACAGGTAAATGGCTCGTGTATGCTGAAGCAGAATTTGGCCAAGCGCGCTAACACAGTCTTGACCAATCCCTTTACCGCGTTCTTCAGGACTTACGTATACGCCTTCGATGTAAGCCGCCTCTGGAGTTTCCGCGATGACATCGGTCTTGAAAACGAGACGACCATTCTTCATCAGGATCCAAACGCGGTTTTTCTCAATGCGTCGCAGATAGCGCTCGCGAAAACCGACTGGATCTTTCTTTAACGGATCAACTCCGCTGGTTTCGAATGCCATTGCAGCCTGCGCGCACATGACATGTTCGAGATCGTTTTGTGTAGCCGGCCGCAAGCCCGGAATTGATTGGCTTTCGCGGAACGGTTCGGTACGCCGGAGGAAGATCACCGGACAAACTAATCGCGGCGACTGTCCTTCATCCGCGTAGTAGTTCCAAAATTTCTGCACAGCCGTGTGCTCGCCCATCAGCAGATGAATTGACTCCTCACTACGTGCGAGTGTGGCAAAGGCTTGAATCGCGTCCTCGGTGAAAGCTTCAAAGAGGATGGAGTGACCCATAAGTGCGACGCCCTCGAGCTTGTTCTGCTCGTTGCGTGCGGCGTAAAAGCGGCCGCGGTTACGGAAATTAACTAAACCGTTGTCTCGCACCAACCCGCTCATAATGACGTTCGTCAAAGACGGTGCTGAGAGCGCATTCAGAACTTCATCTTCCTTGCCCGTTAATACAGGACTGGGGTTAAGCACTGAAGCCACAGACGAAGTCAGCTTGCGTGGCAGCGGGAAATCCGTGTCGAATTTATAAGCGATAGAGGCCATGGGTGTTTGCTCCTTAAGTGGTTTCAGCTACTGGACCGACCCGTCTTCTTGTATCGCATCCATTCCATCGGTGCCGTCACCACTGACGAGAACTGACAGCGCCCAGATTGGACTACTGTCGCCAATCGCCACGCCGTCGCCGATAGCAACGCCGTCCGACACTAAGATTCCGTCGCCAATCGCCACGCCGTCGCCGATAGCTACACCGGTCGCGAGGCTTATACCGAAAAAGATCTGGCCATCGCCGATCGCGACACCAGTGCTGGTCAGGATGTTGTCGCCGATAGCCACACCGTCACCAATGGCTACGCCGTCGCCAATCGCAACGCCATCACCGATAGCGACGCCGTCGCCGATTGCAACACCATCTCCAATTGCCACTCCTAGATCGTAAATGCGGTGATACCTGGTGATGAGATTGATACCGGTAGCATAGCCGCGATTAAGCAGGATGCCCTGCGCCCACGGAAAGGTGTAACCCTCAATCGAGGAATAAGCGCTGGGCGGTGTGATTGTGATCAGCAGTGGCGAGCCCAACGGAGTCAGTTTCGATAGATCTGTGCGAACTAACTTCGCCAGACGCACTGCACCTTCAACGTTAAGTTGTCCGGCGCCCTGTTCGAGCATGTTGTAACCCGCCAGCGGCTGCGCCGTGTACATCAGAATCATCTTTACGAGATTCGGCGTGAGTTTCGGATTGGCCTGCAACAGAAGCGATGCGGCCCCGGAAACGAGTGGCGTGGCCATCGAAGTGCCACTCATTCTCATCATCTTATGATTGCTGCCGCTGCTGGGAGTGCATTCGAGTTGAGGGTAGGCAAAAACAAGCCTGTTGCTGCGGCTTTCGGCGGAAATCAGTTTGTTGCCAGGAGCAATAAGATCAGGCTTGATGATGTGGTCGTAATACCTGACACCCAATACTGTTCTATAACTTCGGGTCGGCCCGCGCGAGCTATAGCTGGTTACGGCGTCGTCGTTACGCGCATCAGTGCCGAAGGTATTAGCAGCTCCAACAGTGATCACTGCCGGCTCATTGCCCGGCGCGTGAATGCGTCCATAGATCTTACGGCCCGTAGCATCTGTGCCATCGTTGCCTGCGGCAGCTACCACGACGATTCCGCTGTTGACCAGACGGCGAGCAGCGATGCAGAGCGGATCGTCTTTGTACGAATCCACCGCTGGTGCGCCAAGGCTCAGGTTGACAACCTTGATTTTGTACTTCTGATAGTTCTTTTCGCCAAGAGGTTTGGTCGGATCCACGGGTGCGAGGATCCAGTTCAGGGCCTTCAACACATTGGATACCGGGCCAACTCCCTGGGAGTTGAGTACCCGCAGATTGATTACTTTTGCCTCGGGCGCGACACCCGTGTATGCGCCATGCGCAACGTGGTCCAGTCCGGCTGCGAGTGCGGCGACGTGAGTGCCGTGGCCATAGACGTCGTCGACCCTGCCTTCGCCAGTGAAATCAAGCTGCGTTTCTATTTTGCTTCCAATCTGGTGGTGGTCCTTATCAATCCCCGAATCGAGCACCGCGATATTGACGTCCTTGCCTTTGAAGCCGCTGTTACCGGATTGTGTGCGCATGAACGCCGCTCCGGTGGTCTTCTCGACGTGTCCGAGTAGATGAACTTCCCGGTCGAGAGAAATGAATTCGACTTCCTCAAGCTGAGATAATTCGGCCACGACGCTCGCCGGCAGTTCGACGACTATGGAATTGAATTCCTTGAATTGATCTCTAAGGCGAACACCGTTGCGTTGCAGCAACGCGTTCAGCCGGCCGGTTGGCGGCGCATTGAGTTGCAGGATGATTTGAACGTTTTCATCATTCGCCTTCGCTTGCTCGCGCAGAGTTTCTGAAATCTTTTCACCATTGCTCCGCTTGGCCTTGCCAGGAGCGGGACGGGTATTCGACTCTGCGCTGACACCCTGTGGACCGAAACCCAGGGCGAAGAAGCTCAGAGCCAGGGCGCAAAGCAAAAGGAATGAAGCGGTGGAGGCGGTCTTAATGTTTTTCATCTCGTACCCCGTAGAATTCAACCGTGCTCGAATACAGATAGTGTTGTCACACCAATCGACGCGGACAGTTTTGCATCGGCTGTGCCGTTGACGAATGGGCCAGAATGGCTTCAGATATGGAGGTTTAGCGAGTGTTCAAGAGCAGGACAAATCAGGTTGGCACGTCAACCTGATTCGTGGTGGTCATTTTGAAAGAGAAGATCTCTGGCGCAAAGCGCCACCGCCTTCTAAAGGCTTTCTTTGCGCCTAGCGAGAAATTTTCGGTGTAAGGAATTCCGGTCTGGCGCGACTAACCTGCGGGAGTGTGTATCTGAAAGGAAGAGCAATGCATAGACAGAACATCATCGCGGTGGCGCTGCTCGCAGTAGTGTCAACGGTCATAGTAACCGTCGGGTATGCGAAAGGCTGGGGACCACTCGGAGTTATCAATCGTGGTATCAGTCGCCTGACTGGGGAGATGCCGGTTGTTTACGACGAGAAAGAAACGAAGTCCGCTCCGGATTTCGCCGCCGGAACATGGATCAACTCGGAACCACTCAAGCTTCAGGATCTGCGCGGACGTGTCGTCCTCATAGATTTCTGGACGTTTGGCTGCTACAACTGCCGCAATACGTTGCCCTACTTGAAGCGATGGCACGAAGCCTACAAAGACAAAGGGTTAACAGTTGTAGGTGTACACTCGCCCGAATTTGAACGCGAGCAAAAAGTCGAGTTCGTGCGCGAGGAAGTGGCCTCGCTCGGGATCAAATATCCAGTCGTTACCGACAACGACTACGCGACGTGGAATGCTTACAAGGTCAACGCCTGGCCGACAGTCTTCCTGCTCGACAAAGCGGGCAAGATACGCTGGATGCACGTCGGCGAAGGCGCCTATGACGAAACTGAGAAAACGATTCAAAAGCTGCTTGCTGAGAATATCAACCAGCGGGAGAACGCAATGACAGACAAAGTTGAAAAAACGGAAGAGCAGTGGCGGAAAGAGCTTTCACCTGAGCAGTACTACGTCCTGCGTGAGGCAGGCACTGAGCGAGCCTTCACCGGCGTTTACTGGGACAACCACGACAAGGGGACCTACCGTTGCGCTGCATGCGGGTTGCCGCTTTTTAGTTCAGCGACCAAGTTTGATTCAGGCACTGGCTGGCCGAGTTTCTACGCGCCAATATCGGAAGCCAGCGTCATTGAAGAGACCGATAGCTCCGCCGGTATGGTGCGGACGGAAGTTAAATGCCGCCGTTGTGGCTCGCACCTGGGCCACGTATTTAGTGACGGCCCGCGGCCGACAGGTTTGCGTTACTGCATGAACTCGATTTCGCTGAAGTTGGATAAAGAGTGAGATGAAGCTTGTCTCTGTTAATGTCGGCCTGCCGCGGCTGGTAATTTATAATGAGCAGCCTGTCTCAACCGGGATCTTTAAAGAACCTGTAACTGGTCCAGTCGTCCTTAGAACTCTTAATCTCGAGGGCGATCGTCAGGCTGATCTGTCGGTCCATGGTGGACCGAGCAAAGCAGTTTATGCGTATCCGTCCGAGCACTACGAGTATTGGAAACAAGAATTGCCTGACATGGAACTGCCCTGGGGTATGTTCGGAGAAAACTTTACGACTTCAGGACTCCACGAAGCTGAACTGGGCATCGGCGACAAGTTTCAAGTTGGCTCAGCCATTGTCATGGCCACTGAGCCGCGCATGCCTTGCTACAAGCTTGGCATCAAGTTCGGACGTCCCGACATTCTCCGCAGGTTTCTTGCCAGCGGTCGCACCGGTTTCTACTTTGCAGTATTGCAGGAGGGCAAAGTTGCGGCGGGAGATGAAATCGTATTGATCGAGCAGAACAACGACGCGCTAAAGATCGACGACATCACGCAACTGTACGTACACGACAAACACAACGTCGATTTGCTGCGTCGTGCTGTTTCAGAAGAGGCACTTTCTGAAAGCTGGAAGGATTATTTCCGGCGCGAATTAGAGAAATTAACAGTTGGCTAAACCACGAAGCCACAAAGACACAAAAGTTAGAATTGTGTCTTTGTGGCTTTGTGGTTTTAGACCTGCCGTCTTCTCGAAACAATCAATGATGCGCGTGTTGGCCTGCAGGTTCTGGCTTGGATGACTTCTCTGGCGGACCGGGGCTCGCGACCTCAACTACAGTACGCATCCAGGGATGAATGCAACACTGAAATCGACTTATGCCAACCGGCATCTCTGCGCTTCCTGCAACCGGGCCTTCTTCGACTCCGCCGGGTGGAATAAAAGTGATTGCTCCTAACGCAAGGCACTCGGGTGCCGGCACGGGGTTACCAGAGATGCCATTAAGCCCGAGAACAAATCCACCGCCAAATGCAGCAACCGGCGTAAACGTATGTACCTCGCCCCCGACGTTCTCTATGAGTGTGGGGCGTCCAACGTTGAGATGCATCTGGCTCGGTTGGTTGCGCCACTTGTGTGCGTCCTGAGTTGCCGCCAGTTCTGCGATGAATTCATCAAACGTTGTATGCCCGTTACCAACGCATGCGCCGGGGCCGAGTTCATCATTGAAAGTAGTGGGTTCACAATCGTCTAATAACCTGACTTTCTTATCACCTTGAACGGCGCCCGCGCCTGCCGTAAGACTCAGCAGTGCGACGATGGCGAACGCCGCAAAAACCACCGTTCGAACAGTCAACCTTCTCTTCATGGGATTGAACCTCCTGGACAGCGTCGCCTCGCATGGTGAGACGAGACACGATTAGACTTCTGGGATGTTGTAACAGCGTCGCACGATATACACCGGGTAATTGGGATTGTCAACCAATTTCGGAAGTGTTAACGCAGCGATCAAGAGGGGTGGGGCGCCATCTGCCCCCTCACCAGAACGATGACGCCCCGGGCCCCACTCTGGGCGTGTGGGGCCATTCGATAGCCGCTTTATATCGGCCATATTCAGACCCCGCAACGATTTAACTAACAATCCGATCGCAAAAATTTGATGCAAGAATTTTCTATATAGAAACACGGACACACTACTACTGCCTCGCCAATTCATGCGAGTCGCCGGAATGTTTAAGGAAGCCCGATGTCGCTCTTTAGCTGATCAGGCTAGTGGCCGCCAGAATGACGGTCGTAGTGGTGTCGGTCGTAGTGATGCCCGTCGTACTGTTGTTGGATGTTGTTTTCGTTCCGTCGCCGTCGCCCGATTTAACGCCGGGAAACTGTATTTGGCCGGCATAGGCAGAAATTGCCAGCGTCAACGTAAGGATCACTACCGCGCCCTTGTTAAGTAAGGTCTTCACTTTTAGGTGCCTCCTGGGATAGAGATGCAAAAATTTTGCATGGCAAAATAGAACAGCTTTTGATTTTTCTTGCAAGAGCGGGAAGGAGTGCGTAAGATTCCCGGCGGTTTCCTTAATATTTCATTTCCTTGCATTCAAAGGTGAAGAGCATTTCTCACATGACCTTACGTACCTCACGCTTGCGCGAGTTGAACCAAAACTTTAGTGCGGAGCGACGCACCGAACTGTGCTGCGAACTGGCAAAAGAATTTGAGGACAAGGGCGACTACGAGGCCGCAACGAAGGTGCTTAGCCGGCAATGGCAAGGTGTTGGCGAGCGTCCGCAAGTAGCAGGGCTAGAGCCAAGCACAGCCGCCGAACTCCTTTTGCGTGCGGGAGTGTTGACGGGCGCAATCGGGAGCAAGAACCAGATTGCCGAGGCACAGGAAACAGCGAAGAATTTAATCACCGAGAGTCTCACCATCTTTCAGTCACTCAGTTACCGCAAGAAGATAGCCGAAGCACAATCCGAGTTGGCCCTCTGTTACTGGCGCACCGGCGAAATCAATGAGGCCCGCGATCTTCTCCAGGAGACGCTTTCCCACCTCACGGTGGATAGCGAGTTAAGAGGTAAAGTGGTGCTGCGGTTGACTATGGTGGAAATCGAAGCGGCTCAATACAGCAAAGCTTTGGGTATTCTCACCGAGTACGCGCTCTTGTTTCAGAAGATTAATAATCAAACGCTGAAAGGCAGTTACTACGGCGCACTCGGAAACGTTTTTGAGAGACTCTGGGAAACAGAAAAGCGCGGGGATTATCTGGATCGGGCGCTGGTGGAGTATGCAGCGGCGAGTTATCACTTTGAGCGCGCAGAGCACAAGGCCTACTTAGCCAACGTCGAAAACAATCTCGGCTTTCTCTATTTCAAGATCAACCGGTGCGAAGAAGCGCATCAGCATTTGGATACTGCACGTCGCATTCTGGTCAGTCTCAAAGAGACGAGCACGATAGCGCAAGCTGATGAAACTCGCGCCTCCGTGTTTCTTCAACAGGGACGACTCAACGAAGCCGAACGAGCCGCACGTTCGTCGGTACGTAGTCTGGAAAAAAGCGGTAGGCATGCACTCCTGGCCGAAAGCCTAATCACGCACGGCAGAGCATTGGCTCGCCTCGGTAATCACAGCGC
>JBKPJS010000055.1:0-8745 GCA_046730815.1 Acidobacteriota bacterium | reverse complement strand
CCTCATGAGGCGACTCTGCCAACGATACAAGTTGCTCGACATACCGCTTGACGGCCGGCACATTCACCGCACTGCTGTTCCGCGCCTTGGTGGACTGGCGCTTTACATTTCATGCCTCGCCGCACTCTCAATGCTGCCGTTTGTAGACAACCTGCTCACACAGACATTGAGTGGCCTGAAACCAGAGTTTCTGACCGTGTTTATTCCCGCCACGCTGGTACTGCTTCTCGGCGCATACGACGACCTGAAAGGCGCAAACGCAGTCGTGAAGTTTGCAGGGCTCGGGCTCATTGCCACGTTGTTCTACGCCTTGGGTGGTCGCATCGATGCGCTATCAGTTCCTCTTTTCGGCTCGGTGCAGTTGCCGCCGCTCGTGTCATTCATCATTACAGTTGTCTGGCTTGTTGGCATCACCAACGCCTTCAACCTGATCGACGGAATGGACGGCCTTGCGTCGGGCGCTGCGCTTTTTTCGTCGTTGGTGATTCTTGGTGTTTCGATATCGCAGGAACGAACGTTGATGATCGTCGTGTCGCTCGTTCTGTGTGGCGCGCTCGCCGGATTTCTGCGTTACAACTTCAACCCGGCGTCGATCTTTCTCGGCGATTCAGGATCGCTGTTTACGGGTTTCCTGCTGGCAGCTTTGTCAGTGTTGGGAACGCAAAAGGCTACGACAGCGGTTGCGATTGCGGTGCCGATTCTGGCGTTCGGTTTCCCGATGGTCGATACGGCGATGACGATGGGACGCCGGCTGCTGAGTCGTAAGCCGGTGTTTCAAGGCGACAACGAACACATACATCACATGCTGCTGGCGCGCGGCTGGTCGCAGCGACGAGCGGCGCTCGTGCTTTACGGTGTCTGCGCAGTCTTCGGCCTGGCAGCGCTTATGTTTCCCGCGACTGGATCGAAGCTCACCGGATTCATGTTGTTCGTGATTTCAGTGGCGGTGATCATCGCCGTCGGTCATTTGCGATATCACGAGGTCGATGAGTTGCGAGCGGGCGTGAAGCGCACAGTCGGTGATCGCAGGTTGAGAGTTGCAAACAACATCAGGGTCAGGCGCGCGGCGCTTGCTCTTTCGAAGGCTTCGGATCTGCATGAGATGTTTGAAGCGACGCGGCACTTGCTCGATTTTGGGGAGTTCAGTTTTGCGAATGCCCAGGTGGGCCAACCCGGACGCGCCGAGATAAACGAGCGCGCTTATCAGGCGAGTCTTCAACGTCATCCAAAACAGTTGCTCGAGTTTCGCAATGGCCGCGTGGTCTGGTCATGGTCAGGAAATGGTGATGAGGATGTTAATCGTTCGCATTCTGAATGGAGCTTTCGTCTGCCGCTGGTCAGGGATGGAGTTGAGTGGGGCTGGTTGAATTTGTATCGCGGTTTTGACGCCGAACCGCTGCTGGTGGACACAAACTATTTGAGCGATCTGTTTCGGCGTGAGTTTACTGAGGCGGCGGTGCGGATCTTTACGCTGCACGAAAAGTCATTTTTACAGGATTTCCAAGATTATCAGGATTATCATGTTAATCCTGATAATCTTGTAAATCCTGTTAACAGACTTTGAGTAACGCAGTTTTTGGCGCGCTGGTTGGTTTGATCGTGATAACGGCGATTCCATACGGTACTGTCGAGCCGTGGTGGAAGGCGGCTTTTATTTGCGCGGTCTTTGCGATCTGTATCGCGTCGATCATTGAAAGCATGATCAGTGGTTCTTATCGCATTGCTGGCGGATCAGTCCTACTGCCGATGCTCGCGCTGACAGCACTGGCCTTTGCTCAAACGCTCTCGTTCGGCTCAGACATCTGGAACGCCATCAGCGCCGATCCCTTTGAAACGCGCTTCTTTTCTCTGCAAATGCTCGCCCTCACAGCGTTCCTCGCTCTGCTCTATCGCTATACAAGCACTGAGCGACGTGTCCGCATATTGGTTTTTACGATACTCGCCGTGGCTGTTGCGAGCGCCATCTTCGGCATACTGCGGCAAACAACGCAACAACAAACCGGCTTCATCCTTCCGCTGCTGAAACAGAATCAAGGATATGGTCAGTTCGTCAATAAAAACCACTTTGCGTACTTGATGGAAATGGCGTTTGGGCTGGGACTCGGAATCATCCTTGCCGGCGGCGTCAAAAGAGATCGCGTCATGCTCTACGTCGCGTTGTTGTTGCCGATCTGGACCGGTCTTGTGCTCGTGAATTCACGCGGTGGAATTCTGGCCATGCTCGCTCAAATCCTCGTCGCAGCGTTGTTGTTATTAAGTTTCCGCACCAAGGCAGCGCGCTCAGTCGCTCTGAAAGTAGCATTAGTAATCATCCTGGTTGCCGGCGTGTTGCTCGGCGCTATTTGGGTTGGCGGTGATCGGCTGGTCACCAATTTTGAAGCGACTGGAAGAGAGTTCAACACCGAAACTACGCGTGAAGGCGCCAGCAGAAACGAGATCTGGCGCGCGAGTTTGAAGATGTTCGCTGCGCATCCGATCCTGGGAGTTGGCCTCGGAGGCTACTGGATCGGCATCACTTCGTATCACAACGCGTCAGGACTGATGACGCCTCAGGAAGCGCACAACGATTATCTGGAATTGCTTTCGAGCGGCGGCGTGATCGGCTTCGCGCTTGGGCTTTGGTTCGCGGTAGTGGTGGTTCGTCGGGCGCGTAAGAACCTCATGAGCGATCGCGGCTTCATGGGCGCTGTGAGATTCGGGGCGGTGTTAGGCATTGCGGGAGTTGCTGCTCACAGTCTGGTGGATTTTGGTCTGCATATGATCGCGAATGCAGTTGTCTTCATCACGTTGATCATGATGGCAACGCAGATAAAAATCGTTGACCTAAACACTAAAGAACCGTAGACTTACGCCCAACAAGTGGGCGAGTAGTTGTCGCTGAGTTCTTTCTTCCAAAGAAGGGATAATTAGATGAACCTAAAACGACGTAATGGTTCCAGGGCAATTGCGGCGTTACTACTTTTCTCCGTGGTCCAATTTAGTCTGCAAGCTGCGACACTGATCCCGCAGCAACTCGCCGGCAGGTTAAAGACCAGCAACAATCAACCGGTCACGATTAATGGTCTAAGCGCCAATACGGGTGCTTCGATTCTCAGCGGAGCCACGATCGAAACTGGAGCCGATCAATCAGCAACAGTCGATCTTGGACCACTTGGATCCGTCGACATCACTCCCAACACCAAGGTCGTACTAACTTTCGAACAGGGAAACGCGAAAGCGACTGTTATCACCGGATGTGTGACGCTGAAAGCCGAAAAGGGCACGACTGGTGAAGTCGCGACTGAGCAAGGCGCGACTCGGAAGACTGATCCGGCGGCTGGTGGCGTTCTGGACATGTGTTTTCCGGAGCGTGCGGCTGTTCCACCACCTTCGCCTTCAGAGGGTGCTGGCGGTCTCTTCGGTCTTGGAAAAGCAGCCACGATCGCGATTCTTGTTGCTGCCGGCGCAGCAGCGTCAACCCCTCTGTTCTTCCAGTCTAATCCCAGCGGCTCAAATCCTTAAAAACGTTTTGTAGGGGTGGCCCTCCGTGGCCACCCGTGATTGTATTGTGCGACGAGCGGGTGGCCACGGTGGGCCACCCCTACAATTGATGCGCACGATTATCGGTATCTTTGCGATCCTGTTGTGCTTGTTCTTAATCCAAGCAACTGCTCGCATTGGCTTCTCTCGCTTACTCTCAAAGTACGCGCTCATTGCAAACTCCATTCCCGCTGCCGACGAAGCCGTTCGACTTAGCCCCTCAGATCCGGACGCACACCGCGCCCGCGCAGCAGTTCTAAACCATCTGCAAATGACTGCCGAAGCAAGCAAGTCGCTCGAAGCAGCGACGAGTTTGCGATATTGCGACGACTACCTGTGGCTCGAGCTCGGAAACGTGCGTGAAGAGATTGGCGACACGGCAGGCGCACTCGCCGCGTTCGATCAAGCAGTGCGTTGGGCGCCATACTACGCGCACACACACTGGCAACGTGGCAATCTTCTACTGCGGATGGGAAGATACGACGAGGCCTTTGTGGAACTGCGAACGGCTGCGGCAGCCAATCGCAACTATTTACCTAATCTGATCGATCTTGCGTGGTCTATTTCCCGTGAAGACCTTGACACAACCAAACAGCTCATCCAGTTGAACGACGATGGAGAACGATCGACTTTGATCCGGTTTCTGACGAACAGAAAGGCTTTCCGTGATGCGTTTGAAGTTTGGAGTGGGACGAGGTTTTCGATACCAACGCTATTCAACGGCGGATTCGAGGAGCAGATCGTCTTAAATGACGCCACGTTCGGAGGCTGGAGCCTCTCGCCGGCTCAAAGTAGAAACAAGTTGGCGCTTGACGTTTCGGAAAAATTCGCTGGAGCAAGAAGTCTTCAGATCAATTTTGGTGGAGAATGGGATCCCGGAACGCCGTTGCTATCCCAGACTCTTATCGACGAGCCAAACAAATCCTATCGCGTGTTCGTCAGTGTCCAAACAAAAGAGCTCGTGACTGGCGGACCGCCAATCATCACGGTAAGTGATGCTGTTAATAATCAGTTGTTGGGGAAATCCGAGAACTTTCCGTCGGGCACAACTCCGTGGGCGAAGTTGAACTTTGAGTTCACCACACTGGCAACTTCGGAAGCTGTTGTCATACGATTGCAGCGAAACAACTGCGATTCATCGCCGTGTCCAATCTTCGGCACCTTGTGGCTGGATGAGATCTCTATCGAGCAGACCAAACCAAATCCTACGCGCTAAACTTTAGTAAATGTCGACCCCGGCCGAACCATTGATTCTTAGCGTTGAAACCGCGACGCTCTCCGGCAGCGTTGCGCTCTCACGCGGCGAGCAGATCCTGGAAGCCTTTGCCGGCGATTCCGGAGCCTCGCACTCAAACACTCTGCTGAACGACATCGACAAACTCCTGAACGAAGCCCAGGTAGACTTGTCAGGCATCGATCTTTTCGCGGTCGCAAGCGGACCCGGAAGCTTTACCGGTCTTAGAATCGGGATCGCAACAGTCAAAGGACTTGCAGCAACGTTGGATCGTCCTTGCGCCGGCATTCCGACGCTTCAAGCGATTGCGCTTGCTGCAGGTGAGTCTCCTCGCTCAGTTGCACTGCTGCCTGCTGGTCGTGGCGAAGTATTCGCGCAACTCTTTTCTGTCATGCAAGACGGTATCGTAACAGCATTGGATGAAGCGACGCACATTTCTCCGCAAAGATTGATTGAAAAGTACGGTTCACTCGAGAGTGTCCTCTGGTGCGGCGACGGCGCAATCGCGAATAGGGCACTCATTGAAAGGGAATCACGCGGGCGAATTGCTCCGCAAAGTCCTGTTCTAGCTAAGCAGATAGCTTCGCTGGCTTTAGCCAGGTTTCGTGAGCAGCAACTCGAACAACCGGATGCGCTGCAAGCGATTTACGTGCGACCATCGGACGCAGAATTAAAGGCTTGATCGATATGGCCGAGCAACGGACAGCTACCAATCGTGACAAGATCGTAATCACTCGCATGTCCGAGCATGATCTGATTGAAGTTGTCGAGATTGAGGAACAGTCGGGCTTGAGCAGGTGGGGCTGGGCGGCCTACTACGCGGAATTGCAGGGCGGGAACCGTGACCTGATGTTGATTGCGCGGGTCGCGCGCTCGTCGATTATCGAAGGTGCAATCGCGGGTTATATCATCGCGCGAGACACTGCCGGCGAACTTCACATCAACAATGTCGCCGTCAGAAGTGAGTACCGGCGCCGTGGAATCGGTGCTGCGTTGCTCAACCGTGTACTCGAGGAAGCGAGGCGTCGCGAAGCAAAAGCGGCATTTTTAGAGGTCCGCAGCGCAAATCAAGCCGCGCAAATGCTCTACGAAAAGAGTGGTTTCAAAGCCATTGCCCGGCGCACTAATTATTACTCGGAACCGCAGGAAGATGCCGTCGTCATGAGCCTTGTGCTGGGGTAAATTACCCGCTTGCTTTGGCAAAGTGGTTGGGCTACCATTTTTCCCGTGCGACACAATCCAATGGAGGTTCCAACCTTGACCTCCGAAACCATCCTGCCCACTCCCTATTCGTCTGAAAGGAGACATGCACGAACATGGACATCGCAACCACGGATAGTTTGAAAGAAGAGTTGATAAACCGAGATCCCGAATTTAGGGAATTAGCTAGAGAACATCATAAGTACGAAGAACGCCTTAGTGAATTATCAGCTCTTTCCTATCCGAGCGACGAAGAACAACTGGAGGAGATCACGCTTAAGAAGAAGAAACTAGCTTTGAAGGATCAGATGTATTCAAAAATCTTGCAATACCAGAAGAGTCAGAGCTTGAGCCACTGAAACTGGCTGTCAGTTTCTCCGAAGCTAAGGAATTTCGAAGGGGACGCATGCGTCCCCTTTTTAGCCACAAAAAGGCACAAAGAACACAAAAGGATCTTTTCATGTGTTCAATCTTTGTGGCAATGGTGAGTGGTGCGGATAGTTAAAGAGAGTATTCCGTATATTTTGGTTCCATTGGTGCTGGCGGTGGCGGCGGCCTTCGTGGGATTTTGGTACGCGGCTGCGTTTCTTTTTATTGTTGCGCGTTTCATGGCGTTCTTCTTCCGCGATCCGAAACGCGTCCCGCCATCGGATCCCGACGTCGTTGTCTCACCCGCTGACGGACGAGTCACACGTATTGGACCAATGGGCCAGAACTTCGACTCGCCTACCGTGATTAGCATCTTTTTGTCACCGCTGGACGTGCACATCAACCGCTCACCGATTCCGGGAAGGATCGTCGATATGCTCTACTCGCCGGGCAAGTTTCTGATGGCCACAAACGAAAAGGCCAGCCTGGTAAACGAGCAGAATGCGTTGACGATTCAGGGCGACAAGATCACAGTTGTTTGCAAACAGATCGCGGGAATACTTGCCCGGCGAGTGGTCTGCTGGAAAAGGAAAGGCGATAATCTCGGCCTGGGAGAACGCTTCGGCATGATCAAATTCAGTTCACGCACGGATGTTCTGCTTCCTGCCAATGTCAGAGTCACGGTGAAAGAAGGCGAGCGCGTGCGCGGGGGCACCACAGTGATTGGGAGAATCTCATGAGTGATTCAGAGGAACGCCCGAATCCCCCGCGAAGAGGCGTGCGAAAAGGGCTTTATCTCATACCGTCGGCGTTTACAGCCGCGAATATCGGTATGGGCTTCTTCTCCGTAATGGCTTCGCTACGCGGTTTTCAATTACTCGGCGGCGCCACTCCGGATCTCGCTGCGGCTGCAGCCCACTTCGATAGTGCCGCGATCGCGATCGGATGGGCTTTGTTGTTCGACATGCTTGATGGTCGCATTGCCCGTCTGACAAAAACAACCACTGAGATTGGTATTCAACTGGATTCCATCGCCGACGTCGTGACGTTTGGTATCGCGCCTGCGGTGCTGGCCTACGTCTGGGGTTACGGCACAACACTGACAGAGGGAAGTGATCTGCATCGCCTTGCGTGGTTTTTGTCCTTTATGTTTCTGATGTGCGGTGCTTTCCGGTTAGCGCGTTTCAACGTGCAAGCTTCGCGGCCACGCATCCTCGCCGAAGGTACTCCAAAAGTTGATAAGAAGAGTTTTGTTGGTCTGCCGATACCGGTCGCGGGTGGTTTGATCGCCGCGCTGGTCCATTTCTCGCCTTGGCCCCTTACATACTTCGGCGCTGAGAAGGCGAGACTTTACTCCGGGTTGTTGATGGTCTTGGTTGGGTTCTTGAGTTTGATGATGGTCAGCACATTGCGCTTCTCGAGTTTTAAGACAGTCGGTACGCGCAGTCGCAGCATGCGCACAATCATCCTCGCGGTGTCTGTCGGAATGCTGATCTTCCTCTACTCGCAGTACGTGCTGCTGGGCATCGTGATCACGTACATCCTACATGGATTGCTGTCACGTGTTGCTGGCGTATTCTGGCGCCGCGGTGATTCAGCCGAAGCGAAGATTGAAGCGAATCCGGTGCATCGGTCGTCGCGGTAACAGGATCTCCTCCCCATCCTGAAAATCCTGTTAATCCTGTCAAAGGGGCCTCATGTCGCAGGTATTCATTAGCTAGGAGGGTTTAATCAGCACAGTACGCCCACGAATGTTGAATGCAATGCTTCAGATGCACTAATAACCGATTGTTGAACTAGCGTAGTCTTGTGGGTGTCTAATTTTCCAGCAACAGTTTCCACGTAAGCAATAAAGCGAAATGATCTCAAAATGGGTGGTTCACAAGTTTGGTGGCACAAGCGTAGCCGATGCCGAGCGCTATCGCGCGGCTGCCGAAATTGTGCTTTCGCGCGGTCCCGGCGAACGCGTGGCAGTTGTTGTTTCTGCCATGAGCGGAGTTACTAACGGGCTCATACAATCGGTTGAACTCGCCGCGAATCACGATGCCTCTTATCTCATCAAACTCCAGGATCTCAAGAACCGGCATCTCCAAACGGTAAACGAACTCCAGTTGACCGCGACGCACACCCAATCGCTTTGCGACGTTATCATTGCCGACTTCGGCGCGATCCAGGAAGTACTAAGAGGCGTTTGGATCACCAGACTCCCTTCCGAGCGCATCATTGAATTCGTGTCGGGTTATGGAGAGTTGTGGTCGGCTCAATTACTGCACAGCTATCTCGAAGCTTGTGGCCATTCCTCGACATGGCTTGACGCACGAAAGGTTCTCGTGGTCGAGCCGAATAGCAACACCATCGCAATCGATTGGCAGCTTTCGCAACAAAAGCTGGAAGCCTGGCAAGGCGAACAGCCTGTTACTGAT
>JBKPJS010000054.1:0-10569 GCA_046730815.1 Acidobacteriota bacterium | reverse complement strand
GCCCTATGGAGTTGTTGCTTTATTTCTTGGAACATTTGTAATGGCCCTGGGAGCAATCCATCTTGAATATCGATCTCGGGATCGCAAAGAGTCTTTATCTCGGTCCTGACCTTTGTGTGGACTGTCGTGTGGCACACGTTGCGGGAAGCTACGGGCCAGCGCGCCGAGCGCCACCCTCAACGTCCATGGCTGTCAACTCATCCTGTAATTTTGTGAATCCTGTCAAACTTCTCGGAAAGCTGTCAGGAACTGTTTCATCTCTGAGCTGGTGCCAATGGTGACGCGCATGAAAGTTGGCAGGGCAGGGAAGAGGCGACCAACTTCGACGCCTCGATTGCGCAATGCGTCGATCACTGGTCTCACCTCCTGACGCAGATCGATCATCATGAAGTTTGCGTGCGATGGGATGTAGCGGTAGCCGAGTGTGTCGAGTTCCGCGCAGACGGTCTTCTTCACCTCGCCGTTAAGTTTACGTCCGCGAGGCACGTGGTCAGCATCTTTCACGCTCGCGAGCGCTGCGACGACTGCCATGATGTTCACACTATCCCATGTTTGATGGGTTTTCATTACCCCGATATTTGCGCGTTGCGTTACGCAGTAACCACAGCGCAAGCCGGCCATACCGTATATTTTTGAAAAGGTGCGGGCAACAATCAGGTTTGGGTACAGCTTCACGAGCGGGATCGCACTTTCGTAGTCTTTGTTCTCGACGTAATGATGATAAGCCTCATCAATTAAAACGATTGTCGTCGGCGAAAGCTTCGCGAGGAAGTCTGAGATCTCGTTCTTCGGAGTGATGCTGGCAGTTGGATTGTTCGGATTGCAGATATAAACAAGTCCAGCGCCATTGGCAGCCGCAAGCATCTTTTTTAAGTCGTGGCTGTAGTCCGGCGTAAGATCGATCTTCACGACCTCAGCACCAGCCACGCCTGCATGGCGGCCGATCGCTTCGAACGTCGGGTTAGCGACGACAATCTTCTTATCTCTGCTGGTAAACGCAGCCGCGCAGAGCTTTAAGATTTCTCCGGATCCGTCGCCGAGTAGTACCTGGTCCACCGCAACGCTGTTAAGTCGTGCCAGCTCATCCGCCAGCATATCCGCATGCTCGTCGGGATAACGCCATGCGAGACTGAAGCTGTCTGTCATTGCTTTTAAAGCCGTGGGTGATGGTCCGTAGGGGTTTTCGATCGAGCTGAGACGCACGGTGTTTGCGACTGAGGTTGTCGCGTCAGGCCCCCACGCCTTCACTTCACGTCCTGATCGTAGTGCGGCATACGCTGTGCTTACACCCAGTATTTTCGAAAACGTGCGACGAGAAAGAGTTCCATTAATCATCATTTGACCTCCTTCGACCTGACCGCCATCGACGAAGCTATGCAACCAATAAGAAGCCTGCCCATGTATACTCCAGAATGCACTATGTAGGAAACCAGGCGCGACGATTCTTTAGTATGATCGAGAGCGAACACGAGCTGCGAGCGCCACGTAACGACGAAGAGTGGCTTGCTTTTCATACCATTCGCCGCAAGGTGCTGTTTGAAAAACGTGGCAAGTCTGAAAGCTACATCGAAAATCATCCCGATGATTTCAAACCCGGCCATTATCCTCTGATCCTGCTTTACAGAGGTGTCGTAGTTGGCGTAATCCGAGTAGAGATTTGTGAGACGGTGGCGTGGTTTCGGAGAGTGGCTATCCGAGAAGATCTACAGCGATTGGGCCATGGGCGAGTTTTGCTTCGGCTCGCGGAAGCTTTTGCGAAAGCCGAAGGATGTAATGAAATTCGATCCAACGCGGCTGTTGATGCGGTTGGCTTTTACGACCGTTGCGGTTATGCGCGCGAGCTTTCGGAGACTGTACCCCCTAACAGTGTGAGAATGTGTAAGTCGTTGCGTTAAGGAACAACTCCACACCTGGCGGTGTCTAACTCCTTGCTGTTGAATTGTCTAAAGGACGATCATGCTCTCGATTTTCAATCATTCCGACCCTGTTCATCTGGTCCTACTCCTTATCGGATTCGTCTTGTTGCTGAAGAGACTTGCAGAGATGGATCGTTATCACAATCTACGGGTGGTTGTTCTCACCACGATTCTCAGTTGCATTGTGATCTATTTCTTCTTCGAGTACGGCTTCACGCTGGGTAATCCAATGGAATACTCTGATTGCATCACCTTCCACTGAACCTAAACTGAGGTTCTTTATCCACAGATTACACAGATTTCTATTAATCAATCTGTGTAATCTGTGGATAAGAAACGAAACCAGGGCACTACCTGTTACTCAGCAGGAACAAACTCCAGTGTATTGACCACTCGCGCCGGCTCGGCGAATCCCTCGACCCACTTGCGCGACCCCTTCGTGTTGTATTTCTCGCCGAATGCCGCGGTTACCGCATCCCGAATACGAGCGCTGCGGACTAGCTTGCCTCGCACAGGGATTTCGAGCTCACCGGCTTTAATCGTCCCACCCGGTTGCTTCTTGAAAGCGCGCAACCATCCGGTCGGCTTGTCGTACCAGGAGCGCACAAACACTCTTCTGTCGACGACCACCACCCAGACACCGGTGTAGCGATGCTCAGTTCCGGCGCGCACACCGAGAATCTTGGCCTTGTTCAATGCCTCGACGACATCATCAGGGAACGTGACATGCTTGGACATGATTGCAGGATTATCATGATCTCAGGATCGAAACTCCAGCGCCGCTGCTGAAGATGCCCGCGATGCACCCGGTCATAAGCGTCGCGAGCGTGGCGGCCAGCAAGGCGCGTAGACCGAGGCTGGCGAGGTCGTCGCGACGCGAAGGCGCAAGTGCCGCCGTGCCGCCTACAAAGATTGCAACCGCCGCCACGTGCGCAAATCCGCATAGAGCGTAACTCAGGATCACCACCGTTCGAGGATCGGTTATCTGTCCGCTGGAGATTAGCTGCGCGAGATGGTTGTAGGAAAAGACCTCAGTCAGGATCACTCGCTCGCCTAACAAACGAGCCGCTGCCGGTACATCACTCGTTTGTAGTCCCAGCAGAAAGGCGAAGGGGTAGAACAACCAGCTCAAGATTCTCACAAACGAAAGCGGTTCGCTCATCCCGAACCATGCACTGCCCGCGCCGAGTAGTTTGTCGACGAGTGCGACCAGGCCCAGAATGGCGATGAGTAGTGCAGAGATTCCGGCGGCGAGCTTCAGCCCATCCATTGCTCCCTCAATAATCGCGCTTATTAGATTTGTCGACCGGCTCGACTCGTCTTCCGGAGGAACGCCGAAGAGTGTCTCAGGCGTTTCGGTTTCAGGAACAAGCAGCTTGGCTACGACGACGGAGGCTGGAATTGCTAGTACAGAAGCCGAGAGCAAGTGTCCGGCGATCTGCGGAAACACTCCGGTAAGAAACGCCACGTAGATTCCGAGCGTACTTGAGGCAACGGTGGCCATGCCGGTAGTCAACACCAGCAACAACTCCGAGCGTGTCATCTTTTCCAGGTAGGGGCGCACTACAAGCGCCGATTCAATTCCCACGAAGATGTTCGCTGCGCCACAAAGTGATTCTGCACCGCTGATTTTCATCGTGCGGTGGAACAGCCTGGCGAATAGCCGCACAAACACCTGCAACACGCGCAGGTGGTAGAGCATAGAGGTGAATGCCGCGAAGAAGATCACCACTGGAAGAACTTGAAAGATAAGAATGAAGCCAATCGAACCCGGCTCTCCCGGGCTCGCCGCAAGTGGTCCAAACAGGAAGGCAGTACCACTCTTCGACGCGTTAAGTAGGACCAATACCGCGTCGTTCAGCCACAGGAAGACTCGATGCGAAACAGGTAAGCGAAAAATGATCAGGCCAAGGAGAAGTTGCAGAGAGACTCCCCACGCGATCGTTTTCCAGGCAATCTTTCGCCGGTTCGTGGAGAGCAACCAGGCAATGCCGGCGAACACTATGAAGCCTGCGACTGATACCGCGTAATGAATCATTGTTTCATCCTTTTTGTCTCAAAAGGCATTCCAGCCACAAAGAAGCACAAATGTTTCTCCTGACTTTTTGTGGTGCTCTCATCCGTCTATTTGCGACGCCGCAGATTTTAAGATTAAGATCCGGGAATAATGAAGCGTACCTTAACTTTTGCACTCATAGCGACGTTGTTCGTGCTTTCTGGTTGTAATGCAGCTAAGAAAGTGAGGAGCCCGGAGACAGAGGCCTTGTTCCGCGCCGCTGCCGAGGGAAACGCGGATACCGTCAGAGAACTGTTAGCTGCTCCGAATGTTGATATTAACGGGCTTGACGAAAACTGGAATACACCATTAATGATTGCAGCACAAAATGGACACGACGATGTCGTGAGGGCTCTGCTGATCGCCCGGGCCAATATCAACGCGAGGAATAATCAGGGAAAGACGGCGTTGGTGTTGGCCGCCGAGGGAGGACATGATGAATCAGTCAGACTCCTCAAGGACGCAGGCGCGCCACGTTGACAGCTTAGACGTGGGCCAGTCTCGATTAGAGCCCTTTCGGAAACGCCATTATTTATGCAGGCTGGCCCTTGACTGCGTGGCGGAAAAGATTAATATCTTGCGCCGGTATGTGGCGCTGTAGCAATTGTGGAACCGGAATCGAAGATAAGTACGCTCACTGCTGGCAGTGCGGTGCTAAGAACGCGGTAACACGGACCAGGCAAAGCGCTCCAGCTCTGCAGAAGGCTGTACCGGGATTTGCTTCCTATGAAGAGCTCGCGAAAGTGCCCAGCAGGCCGATGTGGTTTTTGCGACGTGGTCCACTGCAGCGAATCTTCTATCTGCTGCTAATCCTCAGTATCTTCAAAATTCTGTCCGCGCCATTTCTAGGTACTTACGGCGTCTACATCGTAGCGGGTGTCGCCGTAATCGCATTGGTGATCATTCTCTGGCGTTTCTTCCGCCGCGATCCGAATGAGGGGGTTGGTGTCAAACTCAACTGACTCCTCGCACCGTCTTACGTTGAGACTACTGCTTACAGTCTTCATCGTTCTGCTCGTTGTACCAACTTATGTGTCTGCTCAGGACGACGAGAACTGGCCCTCGCTTAGCTATCTGAGGAGCGATTACAGAGCGGTTTCCGTGGTCGTTCACGTACGCATTCAGCAAGCTGAAATCACCGGGCGTGTCGGTGGATATGAGAACTGGAAGATTAATGCCGTGGTGCTCGAGCCGTTCAAGGGGAAGTTCAAGAAAGGTGAAGTGATCGAATACTTTCACGGCGCTGAAGCAGGTTTCAAACAAGAACATTTTACGGGTGAGAAGATTGTTTTCCTGCTAGCCGAACGTGATCCAGATCGGAAGCTTCATTATTCCGTCCTGGAAAATTCGACACTGCCATATACGAAAGACCGCGTCAGGAAACTGCGGTTGATTAGAAGAAAGCGCTGACAGGATGTACATGATTTACATGTACATCCTGAGAAATCTTATTCATCCTGTTTACTTCGTTCGCGGATCCATCTTCACCAACAGCGACTGAGTGTAGCTCTTACCACCAACAGAAAGCTTAATCGTGTAGACGCCCGGCAAAACAACAGGAGCACCGCCGCGCCCACCGAACCCACCGCCGCCGCCACCGCCCTCCGGTCGCGCGGGCGGAGTGGGCCGGAGATCCCAAATCCATCGATGCATGCCCGCCGCCGTCGAAAGCGACTCAGGCGTCCGCACCCAGTAAGCAGGAATGTTGAGCGTTTCGGGATTCACCGGAGGCGCTTTGTCTTCATTGGAAAACTTCCGGATCACGTCGCCGGCCGGATCGAGAATCTCAAGTGTGACTGGACCACTCGCGTTCGCCTTCAAGTAATAATCGATCATCGCGCCGAAAGGAGCATTCTCAGCCAGCGGTTCATCGCGTGGCATAGGTGTGCCGTTGTCGCTGCCGGGAGTCAAAAGAATGGCGTCCGCTGGTTGAAACAGGTACGCACTCGCTTTCGCAACGGCATCATTAATCTGCCGCAAGGTGGTGATGTCGTCGATGACCCAGAAGCCGCGGCCGTGTGTCGCCACGATCAGGTCGTCGTCATAAATAGCAAGATCGCGCATCGATGCAGGCGGGAGATTTTGTTGCAACGACTGCCAGTGATCTCCGTCATCAAATGAAACGAATACAGCGCGTTCAGTGCCGGTGAATAACAATCCGCGGCGACTCGGATCTTCTTTCACAGTTTGGACGTAAACGCCAGCGGGCAGTCCTTTTGTTATCTCGGTCCATGTTTTCCCCGAGTCGCGTGTGCGATAGATATGCGGCTCGTAGTCGGTCAGTTGATGCCGCTCAACGGCAGCGTAGGCTTCGTTCACATCAAAGTGCGACGCCTCAATCATCACGACTTTACTCCACGAGGTCAGCGTGGGCGGCGTGACGTTTTGCCAGGTCTTACCGTCGTCCTTTGTTAGTTGAATTAGACCATCATCGGTGCCGATCCAGATCGTCGAGGCGCGTAAAGGCGAAGGCGCAATGGTGTAAACAACGCCCCTGCGCTTGTCCGCGGGAGCATCCGCAGCAGCAGCCTCATTCAGGTTGGGCGGCACTCCGGGATCCTCACGCGTTAAGTCCTGACTAATCTGCGTCCAACTCTCACCGCCATTCGTCGTCTTATAAAGAAACTGATTTGCGTAATAGAGTGCGTGTGGATCCGCCTGCGAAAACACGAGTGGCTGCGTCCACGCATGCCGGAATTGTCCAAGCGTCGCGCCGCGCTCAGGTGAAACGTTCTTCGTCTCGCCCGTAAGAACGTTACAGCGCGAGACAGTGCCACCAAACAGAATTTCCGGGTGCAAAGGATCGGGAGCGGTGTACCCCGCTTCGCCGCCCGCGCATAAACCTTCCCAATCGCGATTTGAAATTTCTGAATGTCTGCTGCGCGAAGGCGTGCCGACGGCGCCGCTGTCTTGTTGCGCGCCCGTGACCCAATAAGGAAAGCGATAGTCGGCGGCGACGTGATAAATCTGCGCGGTCGGTTGGTTGTACCACGAGCTCCACGTGGCTGCGCCATCGACAGTAACGATCGCGCCCTGGTCGCTGGCGACGATCATTCGTTTCGGATCGTCAGGGTTAATCCAGAGTTGGTGATAGTCGTCACCACCGGGTGCGCCTTTGATCGGCGTCCATGTCTTGCCGGCATCGGTCGATCGATACACGGACGTATTCATTACGTAGACCACGTCGGCGTTCTTTGGATCGACAGTGATTTTCTCGAAATACCAGCCGCGGTCCCACAGGCGTTTGTCACTCGAGAGCCTGGTCCAGGTTGCGCCGGCATCGTTCGAGGAAAACACGCCGCCTTCTTTTGCATCGACGACCGCATAAATTCGACTCCGATTTGCTGGAGATACCGCGATGCCGATGTGGCCGCGACCCTCGACAGGGATTCCGTTCGAAATCTCTGTCCAGGTTGAGCCGCCATCGTTCGATTTGAAGATGCCTGCGCCTGGTCCATTTGCAGGCGCATAAATAAACCACGGTGGGCGACGCACGTTCCAAAGCGTCGCGTAAACGATTTGTGAATCTGTTGGATCGAACGCGAGATCGATCGCGCCTACGTCGTCGTTTTTAAAGAGGATCCTTTGCCAGGTAACGCCGCCGTCGCGAGAACGGTAGACGCCACGATCGGGGTTCGGTCCGTAAACAAGACCGAGTGCTGCGACAAAGACTGTATTGGGATTCTTCGGATCGACGATGATGCGCCCGATCTGTTTCGTATTTTCGAGACCGATATGCTTCCAGGTTTTGCCCGCATCCGTGGATTTGTACATGCCGTTGCCGAAGGCAATCGAATCGCGCATGTCTGCTTCGCCGGTTCCGACGTAGATTACGTTCGGGTCAGCCGGCGCAACAGCAATCGCGCCGATTGAGGCAACATTGGTTGAGTCGAATATCGGAGTCCAGGTCCGCCCTGAGTTCAAAGACTTCCACACTCCGCCGCCCACCGAACCGAAATAGTAAGTATCGGCTTGTCCCACGACTCCGCTGACCGCATTAACGCGCCCCGCGCGAAATGGGCCAATCATTCGCCAACGCAAGCCGGAATAGAGACTGGAGTCAAATTGCTGCGCGTTAATGTTGAACGCCGTCAGCAGTATCGCGGTAATTAAGAATATGGTAAGTCGGCGAATGTGGGGCATAGATGAGATCTCCGTGTTAATCCTGATAATCATGTAAATTCTGTAAAACTGACTTCGGCAAAGATTGACACAGTAGGGATCTGCACTTCAAGATTCGTACGCAATTTATTATGTACGAGAATAAGAAGCAGCGCCCAATTGCTCGCGCGAAGTTTATGCGCCGGTTGCTTGCTCATTTGCTCGTCGCCTTGGCCGTGCTCGTGGTATCGCTCGCAATGGGTATGTGTGGGTACGTGTACTTCGAGCAGCTTCCGTGGGTAGATGCGTTTCTCAATGCGGCTATGCTCCTCGGTGGCATGGGACCAGTTAATTCACCTCAGACCAATACAGGGAAGTTGTTCGCCGGAGTCTATGCACTCTATGCCGGCCTTGTCTTTATCGTGACCGCCGCACTAGTGTTTACACCAATCCTGCATCGCGTTTTGCACAGGTTCCACTGGGACGACAAACTCTGACAACCTATGACGAAACTACTTTCGTTTATCATTCTAATTCTAATGCTTCTAAACTCTTCGTTGCGTACCGAACAACTGCCGTATAGAGACTCGCGTCTGCCGGTGGATCAACGCGTTGCCGATTTGCTGAGCCGTATGACGCTTGAGGAAAAGATTGCCCAGACGGAATCGATGTGGGTCAGAGATCAATTCAAGTCGTTAGCCGACCAGAAGGGCAACTTTTCTCCCGATCAAAAGACGCAGGAACTTCTCAAACTTGGTCTGGGCCAAATGTCAGGTGTCAGCCAGGCCGCAAGTGATTCCGAGAAAGCTACTGCTCCTTACTTCGGCAAAGGACCGCGAGCTACCGCAGAGTTCACCAACGCGGTTCAGAAGTACGTGATTGAACACAGCCGCCTCGGCATTCCGGTAACGTTTCACGAAGAGGGACTGCACGGCCTGGCTTCTCCGGGCGCCACGAGTTTTCCGCAAGCGATTGCTCTCGGCGGAACGTGGGATGTCGATCTGGTGCGCGAAATCTTTTCGCTTGCCGCACTCGAAGCACGAGCTCGCGGCGCCCATCAGGTACTGGCGCCCGTGGTCGATCTTGCACGCGATCCACGCTGGGGGAGGATGGAAGAAACTTACGGAGAAGATCCTTATCTCGTGTCCCGCATGGGCGTCGCGGCGGTTCAAGGCTTTCAAGGCAACGGTCCTGGTATTGATAAACGACATGTCGTAGCGACGCTCAAGCACTTTGCCGGACATGGACAACCGGAAAGTGGTACCAACGTTGGCCCAGGCAACTTTTCTGAACGCCAGTTGCGCGAAGTGTTCTTTTACCCGTTTGAGATCGCGGTGAAGGAAGCACAGGTGATGAGCGTCATGCCTTCTTACAATGAAATCGATGGCGTGCCCTCACACGCGAATAAGTGGCTGCTGCAACACATTCTTCGTGAAGAGTGGGGATTCGATGGCCTGGTCGTCTCCGATTATTTTGGAATCAATGAATTGATGACGCGCCACCATGTCGCCGCGAACCCCGCCGCAGCAGCTAAACGTGCCCTGGAGGCCGGTGTCGATCTAGAGTTGCCGCATACTCAATGCAATAGCACTCTGCTACAGCAAATCAACGATGGTCTGGTTTCTGAAACAACACTTGATAAAGCAGTCGCTCGAATCTTGAAAGTGAAGTTTCTACTCGGGTTGTTTGAAGATCCGTATGTCGATCCGAATGAGGCCGAAAAAATCAGCGAAACAAAACAAAGCAGTGTGCTCGCATTAAGAGCAGCGCACGAAGCAATCACGCTGCTGAAGAACGAAAACAACCTGTTGCCGCTCGACCGAAATAAGCTTCGCTCCATCGCGGTTATTGGTCCAAACGCGGCGTACGTTGAGCTTGGCGAATACAGCGGTGGGCCCACACGGAAAATAAGTATTCTTCAAGGAATCAAAGATAAGGTCGGAAACAAGATCAAAGTGAATTATGCAGAAGGCTGCAAGATCACGACGAGCGAGCAGCCGAGTTGGTTTAAAGACGACGTGCGGCTGAGTAATCCGGCTGACGACGATAAACGTATCGCGGAGGCGGTGAAGGCTGCACAAGCTTCGGATGTTGCGGTTGTCGTAGTTGGCGACAATGTCGAGACTACGCGAGAGGGGTGGTCAGAGAATCATCTCGGCGATCGCGACAGTTTAGACCTGCTCGGAAGACAAAACGATCTCGTCAAAGCGATTGTCGAAACAGGGAAGCCGACGATCGTCGTTCTGATTGGCGGGCGGGCGCTCTCAATCAACTATATTGCCAAGAAGGTTCCCGCGATCTTTGAAGGCTGGTATCTTGGCCAGGAGACGGGTACCGCAGTGGCCGATGTACTATTCGGCGATTACAATCCGTCCGCGAAACTTCCAATTACGATACCGCGCAACGTTGGTCAGATCCCGAATTATTACTATCACAAGCCAACGGCGAGACGTGGCTATCTGTTCAGCGACAAAGAGCCGCTCTTCGCTTTTGGTC
>JBKPJS010000053.1:0-2100 GCA_046730815.1 Acidobacteriota bacterium | reverse complement strand
GGGCATGGGCGCTCACGTGACGATCATCGACAAAAATCTCGATCGACTGCGCGAGCTCGACGATATCTTCCTGTCAAAGATTTCTACGCTCGCGTCCAGCGCGTACATGATCCAGGACGCGATCTCACTGGCTGACCTGATCGTCGGCGCTGTGCTTGTGCCTGGAGCGGCCGCGCCGAAACTGGTCACCAGAAACATGCTGAAGGAAGTTCCGAATGGCGCGGTGATTGTAGACGTCGCAGTCGATCAGGGTGGTTGCATCGAAACTACGCACCCAACCACTCACTCGAACCCGACGTATTATGTTGAAGGTGTGCTGCACTACTGCGTCGCAAATATGCCGGGCGCCGTGCCACGCACTTCTACGTTCGCCTTGACCAACGCAACACTGCCCTACGCATTGAAGCTGGCCAACAAAGGCTTCCTCCAGGCGATAACAAGCGATCCGGGTTTAAAAGAAGGCGTCAACACCTACGCTGGACACTGCACGTACGAGGCCGTCGCATCAGCGCAAGGCATTCCTTATTCATCACTCGATCAATTGATTCGATAATGCCATCCACAGATTACACAGATCATCTGTGAAATCTGTGGATGCTGCTTATTAGGTCTTCGGGCGAAACGGGCTTTGCAAGAAATGCGTCTACCTGCTCAGATTCGTCGGTCGTATTCTTCGGATCGAGCGCGCTCAGCAAGATGATCGGGAGATGGGCCAGATGCCGGGTGTTCCTCACGAAACGACACAACTCGTAACCATCAAGATTTGGCATCAACGCATCAGTGATAATCACGTCAACATGGGCGCCGACCAGGACTTTCATCGCTTCCAAACCATCGCCTGCAGACGCGACTTCATACCCCGCGCGCTCAAGCACGACTTCGAGGTATCGTCGCAGGGCAGGATCGTCCTCGACCAGCAGCACACACGGGCACTCCCCGGGCGTTTCTGCCGAGTGCAGTCCATTACGTGATATTTCGAGTTGGTCTACTTCGATCATCACTGTGGGGGCTAAGACTTTTCGAGGCCGTGAGGGCTCGTGAATTTGCGTAGCCAGGGATGACTCGCCACAAGCAGAGTAGACGGGCCGAACCGTGCTTGTCAATGTTTTACTCGTTCTAGTCGATGAAGGTGCGGTGCCAGAGTTCCAAGCCAAGTAGTTGAAAAACCTGTAGGTTATAGTCTTCGCGACCTGAAAAGTTGGCCTCCAGCACTCGCTTCACTTCCCTCGAACGGAAGATGCCGCGGCGCTTCACCGCCTCTTCCGACAACAGCTCGTCAATCAGCGGCTGCAAAGGGCCACGCAGCCAGGAGCGGATGGGCGCCCCAAACCCGGCCTTCTTTCGCCAGACAACGTCTTTCGGTAAGACACTTTCGAGCGCTCGCTTGAGCACGTACTTGCGCTTAAGCCCGTGCAGCTTCAACCGCGGCGGCATGCGGGCGGCCATTTCAATCATCTCGCGATTGAGAAACGGCACGCGCACCTCGAGATTCGCGGCCATCGACGTCTTGTCAGTTGTCAGCAGGTTGAGGCACGGCAGAAACGTTTTTAGATCGACGTAAAGCAGTTGGTTTAGCGGCGCTGCATCTGATGCGCGCGCAAAGTAAGCACGATGTGCCGAGTAAGGATCGTATTCGCGTGTGAGCGTGCGCCATTCATCCGTATACAGCCGGTGCTTCATATCGTTGGTGAAGTAAGTGCCGTAGCCAAGATAACGATCTTCGAAATCAAGCGCGGCGCTGCGCGCGAACTTCTTCGCGTTGCGAAGTGGCGCGGTCAGTTTCCCCGGCAATCCGCCCGGCAAAACGCCCGCAACTGTTTTCATCAGTGGCCGTCGCAGAAGCTGGGGCACCGGATCGAACGCCGACGCAATCTTCATCGCCATCTGCCGTGGGTAACCCGCGAAGACTTCATCGCCACCCATGCCCGAAAGCATCACTGTTAGCGTCTCGCGCGCGGCTCGCGATACGAGGTAACTCGGAATCGCCATATCGATTGGTGGCTCTTCCATGTGATAGACCAGTTTCGGCAGCAGATCAGCGACCGAGGGCTTCAACATGATCTCGTGATAGTCAGTCTGCAACTGCTCGTTGACGCGGCG
>JBKPJS010000052.1:0-2699 GCA_046730815.1 Acidobacteriota bacterium | reverse complement strand
GCGCAGATCGGTTTTCGCGGATCCGTCCAATCTGTGTTACAAAACTTAGCACTATGCAATTTGACTTAAGCGAAGAGCAACAACAGATCAAGATGAGCGTACGCGAATTCGCCGAGTCGGAAATCGCGCCTCACGTTCTGGAATGGGACGAGTCCCAGCACTTTCCAATCGAGCTACAACCAAAACTCGCGGAGCTTGGTTTACTCGGCGTCCTCTTTCCCGAAGAGTATGGCGGCGCGGGAATGGGTTACGTCGAATACGCCACGATCATCGAAGAGCTGTCGCGTGTCGATGGATCGGTTGGCATCTCCGTCGCTGCTCACAATTCTCTTTGCTCGAACCACATCTACCAGTTTGGAACAGAGGCGCAACGCAAGAAGTACCTCGTACCTTTGGCGAATGGCGAACATCTCGGAGCTTGGGGACTTACAGAACCCAGCGCGGGATCTGACGCTTCGGGAACCAAGTCAACGGCCGTCCGCAGCGATGGAGGCTGGATCGTTAACGGCTCCAAGAACTTCATCACTCACGCCATCCACGCTGATACGTGCGTCGCAGTGGCCGTCACTGACAAATCCAAACGAAGCAAGGGCATTTCGGCGTTTGTGTTTGAGAAGGGAATGAAGGGTTTTTCACCTTCGAAGAAAGAGAACAAGCTTGGCTTGCGCGCTTCGGAAACCGCGAGTGTTGTTTTTGAAGACTGCTTCGTATCAGACGAGCACCTGCTCGGCGAAGAGGGACAAGGGTTTGTAAACGCGATGGAGATTCTGGACGGTGGTCGCATCTCTATCGCCGCATTGGCGGTGGGAATCGCACAGGGCTCGTATGAGTCCGCCGTGCGCTACGCAAAAGAGCGACAGCAATTCGGAAAGCCGATATCTGAGTTTCAGGCAATTCAGTTTAAGTTGGCTGACATGGCAACTCAGATCGATGCCGCGAGATTGTTGATGTATCGCGCGGCCTGGATGAAAGACGTGGGCAAGAAGACGACGAAAGAGTCGTCGATGGCGAAGCTGTTTGCTTCGGAGATCAGCGTCAAAGTTTGTGAAGAAGCAATTCAAGTGCACGGCGGATATGGTTATACGAAAGACTATCCACCTGAGAAATACTGGCGCGACTCGAAGCTATGCACGATCGGCGAAGGGACTTCGGAGATCCAGCGCATCATCATCGCCCGCGAAGTGCTGCGACAGCTCTAAGATTGCCCAATTGCCGATTGCCGATTTGCTGCATGCGGTAATCGCTTAAATTGGCAATCGGCAATTGGAAATTGGCAATGTCAATTAATAACCTCAGTGAGCGTGTGAGCAGCGGAGAACCGGCAGCAGTCGCACGTGCTATCTCAAAGATCGAGGATGGTTCATCTGGCGCCGCCGCGTTGATGAAGGAGATTTATCAACTCTCACGCGGCGCGTTGGTGATCGGCATTACAGGCGCGCCCGGCGCAGGTAAATCGTCACTCGTCGATAAGCTCGCCATGTTGTACCGCCAACGCAGCGAACGCGTCGGCATCGTCGCGGTCGATCCGTCGAGTCCTTTCTCGGGAGGCGCCATCCTCGGCGATCGAATCCGAATGCAGGCGCTCGGCCTCGATGAAGGCGTCTTTATTCGTTCAATGGCGACGCGCGGAAATCTTGGCGGATTGGCGCGCGCCACAGTCGATGCGGTCGCGATTCTCGACGCGGCTGGCTACGCTAAGATCATCGTGGAAACGGTTGGGGTGGGGCAGGACGAAGTCGAGGTGGTTAAAGCTGCTGACGTTTCAGTGGTGGTTTTAGTGCCCGGCATGGGCGATGACATTCAAGCCATCAAAGCCGGAATAATGGAGATTGGGGACATCTTCGTTATCAACAAGGCCGATAAAGAAGGTGTTTACGCGACAGAAAAGGAATTGGAGTCGCTGTTATCACTCGCTTCGCGCGACGACGGCTGGGACCCTCCGATCGTCAAGACGGTCGCCACTGAAAACCGTGGGATAGACGGGCTCGCGCAGGCGATTGAGAGCTTCTGTCAAACGCAACTTCGGGCTCGCGTTAGCAGTGAGCGGCGCAAGGCTATCGCCCGCTGGCGGATTGTAGAATTGCTGCGAGAGAGTCTGCTGGCGCGGGTTTTGGCATCTGATTCGTCGATTGCTATGCTTAACCGGCTCGCGGACGAAGTTGCAACCCGGCGACGAGACCCTTATTCTGCGGTTGAGGAGATCATTCAGGCTGCCGGGCAGTGAACATGAAGATCGATCACATCGGCATCGCCACTCAGAGCATCGAAGAAGGCTTAGCGGTCTGGCGGGATGCCCTCGGCTTAAAAGTGGATTCGACCGAAGATGTCGCTGAGCAAGGCGTGAGGGTTTGCATGCTTGCCGTGGGTGATACTCACGTCGAGTTGCTCGAGCCGCTCGGTCCGGAAACGGCTGTGGGAAAGTTTCTCGCCAAACGCGGACCGGGTATGCACCATATTGCGGTTGAGGTCAGAGACATACACGCCTCGCTTGCCGAACTGAAAAACAAGGGAGCGCTCCTGATTGACGAAACGCCGCGCGTGGGTGCAGGTGGATGTTTGGTAGCCTTTGTTCATCCATCGTCGTTTAATGGAGTGCTGCTCGATCTCGTGCAGCATCAATAGTTTTAGAAAGGGACAGTATTTTGACTTCCACAAGAAAAGCTCTCATAGCGGCTGCCGTCGCAGTCATCTTTTCAGCA
>JBKPJS010000051.1:0-21876 GCA_046730815.1 Acidobacteriota bacterium | reverse complement strand
TCGGCCTACTATCCGGACCGATCGCGGGCGGCAGCCTCAACATCGTTCACTCCACCGATAAGGGCATGACCTTTAAGGGCAAAGTTACATTCGAGAGAACGCGCCAACAGCCTGCACTGACAGCGTCAGAGAGTCGCCTGTTTCTCGCTTGGACCGGGACCGATGACCAGTTGAACGTCTTCGTTTCGCCCGATCGAA
The DNA here is from genome assembly GCA_046730815.1 of Acidobacteriota bacterium. GTDB lineage: Bacteria > Acidobacteriota > Blastocatellia > Pyrinomonadales > Pyrinomonadaceae > PSRF01. The sequence goes on along the minus strand of JBKPJS010000051.1, from coordinate 21,678 downwards.
CAAAGACGACGTTTGAGCGCACCGGACCTTGTGGGCCTGCGCTTGGCTATTACGACGAGCTCTATATTGGATGGAAAGGCAAAAAAAACGAGCATCCGAACTGCATGTCTTCGGTTGATGGCGTTAATTTCGGTTCATGGTTCATGTCACTCGGTAACGGGCCTTCCGAATCGACGCCGGGAATAGCTGTGGGCCCCGAGCGCATCTATATGGCATGGGTAGGACACGATAATTATATTCGCCTCATCAACCTGGTCCCAGGCAATCCCATCACCGAAAAGCCGATCGCCATGCATCAACTCCCTTTCCACACCGGGCATAATCAGACCCCGGCGTTGGCTTTTGGCGACAGCACCCTCTTTCTTTCGTGGTCGACTTGGTGGCCGCCCCATTTTTTAAACGTGGCGCGATTTCCTTTGAATCCTGATGGTTCGATTAACTTCGACGGAATGTCGTCAAATGCGACGAACGATTTTACGACTGACAAGACTGGTCCAGCGCTCGCCTTTGGATCAAAAGACAGGCGGCTATATTTAGCCTTCACAGGTGCCGACAACGGACTATATGTTATCTCTTCGCCGAACGGAGGCGTGGGCTGGGATAAGCGCTGTCGATTGGCGAACGAGCTCAGCCGCGACGATGCAGGCCCCTCCATCACCGTTCATCCGAGCACGGGAACGGTTTTCCTTTGTTGGGTTGGCCAAGACGGCGATTAGTTGTCTCAGCCAACTGGCGCAGGCAGATTGCTGATGTCAATGCTGTCGAGAAGCTTGAAGACGCTACCTCGAACTCAACTCCGCTGATTATTTGACGTATGTCACGGGTAATTCACGCAGTGCGTCTGACGGTCCTTTGCCCGCCGCGAGCTGAAGTTCCCCACTGGCGGCTTTTTCATCAGCGTTAGTCTTACTGATTTCATAGGTCTTTATTAACCAGTACAAACCGAACGCATAAACACCACAACTTTCGGCGACGAAAAGATAAGAGCTTCGGAAACCGAAACCATAACTTATGATAGATGCGATTATGGGAGATGCTACCATCGCATACCCGAGCAGTTTATACGCCCGGCTGTAATGTGCGCGTTTGTCTTCTTTGACCAGCGGCAACGTGGCCGAGGCGCAAAAAATGCAGACATACGCGATGCAGATAAAGAAACAACCAGCGAAAATCCCGTGGAAGGGAAGGCCTGGCCCATCCCAGGCCATGGGGAACAGGGCAACTAGAACCGCAAAAATAGCCGCAAGGTTCAACGCCACATCCTCGGCCGGGCGATAGCCTTTGTACACCGCTAACAAGGCGGCGATGGCGAAGAGCACGCCGACGAACCAATTGCGCATCACGCCGCGTCCCGAATCAAGATGAACCGGTGTCCTCTGCTGGCCTGCCTGCTCGGCAGTCTGGCGTGCAGCAAATTCGCTGTCGGAACCTGCGTTTGCGTGATAGTACGCGCTCATCGAACCCTGAAGCTCCAGGTTGTCGTGGGAAACGGAACCTCCAATCCACAACACCCATGGAAAGAGCAGCGCGATAACCCATAGAACAACACGGAGTGTTTGATACGTCGTGAGCATATGCTTGCTCAAGTCAATGGGCGTGTCGGTTTTGAAGATATTCACGGTGCGCCTCCATGTGGCTTATTGCCATCCTGCTGGAATAGAGTTCCGTCGTTTAATGAGATTTCCGTTGATTTCATTTCCGCGCGGAATAGAAGGACTGCCGTCCAGTGAGAACTGCCGCTGAGCCACAGCTTGGCAATCATAGAATTCGACAACGATTTTCCGCAGGCACATCGTGGGGAGTTGGTAGTGGTGCAGTTTGAATTCAGAGCAAAACGCCAAAGGCGTTGGCTGGCTTTGCCTCAAAAGTCAGAACCAGCGCCAACGGCGCGCAATATGGAAGCCAGGGGCAAGCGCGAAGCGAAGCGAAGTGCGTCGCCCCTGGTTGCGATAAGCGCGAGGAGATAAGGCCTGAAAGGCCGAAATATCACAGTATTAAGCCCTTTCAGGGCTGCGGCGCTCTTTAAATCTGTAATCCAGGGGCGCCGCGCTCCCGCTTCGCTCCGCGCTGGCCCCTGCTTTCATATTCCGCGCAGTTGGCGCTCTACTTGAAGCAACCCCGGGCTGGAATTAGCAAACGCCTGTCGACATCAGGCCCTGCCACTACATCCCCACGCAACGCACAGATCTGCTATCGATCAAGATTCCATATTTCTGGATTTTCTCGCAGTCTTTGGATGACTTCCGTCTAACGAAATTTTCACGAAGCAAAGAAAAGCGTGCAAACCACGGCTGTTTTGAAGACTCGCCGTGTTGTTTTTGACACAACCTCCAGGGAATAGTAGTTGCGAACCGGAAATCCGTCTCCTCGACACTTCAACCTTCATCTAGGGGAATTCATATGAAAAACTTGGTGATACACCGGTTCCTATGGGTGTTTCTTTTCGCGGTGAGCTGCGTTTTCTCAACGTATGGCCAGGCAACAACTGGCGCCATCCGCGGAGTAGTTACAGATCAAAACGGAGCCGTTGTCTCTGGCTCGAAAGTAACCCTTACCAGGAAATCCACCGGCGGAACTCAGACGGCCGAGACAAATGCTTCGGGACAGTTTGAGTTTACTAACTTACAACCGGGCGACGATTACAGTGTTTCAGTTGAAGCACAGAATTTCAAAAACTTGTCCCTCACCGATGTCAGGGTAAGCGTGAATCAAACTACCGACTTACCCGTGCAACTTGCTCCAGGCCTGGTTACAGAGGTCGTTACTGTCACAGCCGGCGGAGTCGAGTTAGTTGATACTACTTCAGCAAACTTGTCCAAAGCCTTCAGCAGCAGACAGGTAGTAGAGCTCGCTCAAACTACTGCCGGTCCGGCGGGAAGTCCTGCCGGCGTGAACAATCTTGCGCTGCTTGCTCCAAATGTAACTAGTTCCGGCGGGGTTGGCGTAGGCACGGGAGGTTCTGTTGGAGGACAGCGCCCACGCAACAATAACTTCATGGTTGACGGTGTTGATAACAACGACAAGTCAATAACCGGTCCACAGTCCTATATCTCTCCAGAAGAAGTGGCAGAGTTTACTTTGCTGCAAAACCAATTCTCCGCTGAATTTGCGCGATCAAACGGCGGCAATTTTCTCACCGTAACCAAGAGCGGCACCAATGACTACCACGGCACGGGTTACGGCTTTTTCCGCAACCGTTACTTGAATGCGCTGGACACTATTCAGAAGAATGCCGGTGTCACTAGAGACAAATCCGACGGTGATCTCTTTATGCCGCGTTCGGACTACTTTCGAGGTGGTTTCAACATTGGTGGACCAGTTGTGATACCGCATTTCGGCGAGGGTGGTCCAGGATTCACACTGGGAAGGGATAAACTATTCTTCTTTACTTCCTACGAGAGAGTCCAAAACGGAAGCGCGGCGAGTGCCGGAGGCATTGTGACTCCCACCGCTGCCGGTTTCGCTACCTTAGCGACAATTCCAGGATTGTCGGCAACTAACGTCGGGGTTTTTACTCAATTCGTTCCTGTAGCTCCTTTCAACGATCAGGGAACGATCTCAGTGCTCGGTCGCAATATCGCGGTAGGTAATGTCTCTTTTGCTGCGCCGAACTTTTTCAAACAGAATCACGCGGTAATCAATTTCGATTACTTGCAGAGTTCCGCAACGCAGCATCACATCCGTTTCACTTTCACGAACGGCTCGGATATCGACAACATCGCAAACCTGCCAGTGTTCTTCGCCGCCTTGCCGAGCAAGCAGCGACTGTTTTCTTACACACTCATTCACAATTTCTCCGAGAAATTGATCAATGAGACTCGTCTTGCTTTTCGTCGCTCGTCGCAAAACTTCCCGGTTCCAGAATTCACTTTTCCGGGACTTGCAGCTTTTCCAAACATAACTCTCGACGATCTTGGTCTAAACATCGGGCCGGATCCGAATGCACCGCAATTTGGAATTGAGAACAACTACCAGATTGTCAATAACTTGACCATGCTGAGCGGCAATCACACGTTCAAGTTCGGCGGGGACTTGCGTTGGATCATTTCTCCACAGAGCTTTTCGCAACGCGTTCGTGGGGACTATGAATATCTGTCAACCGAACAATTCCTGCTGGACCTGTCACCGGATGCGTTTGGTGAGCGTAATGCGGGCAATAACATCTACTACGGAAATCAAAAGGTGCTGTACGCGTTTGCTCAAGACGACTGGCGCATTCGTCCAAACTTTACGATGAATCTCGGCGTCAGCTATTCCTATCAACAAGTGCCTTTAGGCGCGAGAACGAGCCAAGTCCTGAACGCTATCTCGACTGTCCCAGGTTTACTGGAGTTTCGTGAACCAAAAGCACAGACCAAAAACTTTGCACCAAAGGTGGGCTTTGCATGGTCACCTGATTTTAAATCAGGATTGCTCGGCCATCTCTTTGGCTCAGGTGGAAAGAGTTCGCTGCGTGCGGGATTTTCGATGGGGTACGATTACATTTTCGACAATCTCTATATCTTGTCGAATCCTCCACAACTGCAGCAGACAAATGACGTCGATACCACACTCACGCCAACTCCGAACTTCTTGGCGAACGGTGGTCTTCCCGACACTCCAGTTGCTCTAACCGATCCCGATGTGGCTCGAGCAAACACCGGGTCCTTTATTCCCGATCAGGAAATTCCATATTCATTAACCTGGACCGCCAGCTATCAGCGACAGCTTGGTGCTGACTGGTCCTTTGAAGCGCGCTATGTCGGCACGCGTGGCGTTCACTTGCTATCGCAGAATCGAATTAATATCCAAGCGAAAGTGGCGCCGGAAGATGGTCGTCCCGGTTTACCGACCTTCTTTACCGCGCCGTCTCAGGCGACGCTCGACGCCTTGACGCTGGATCTGGATCAAATCAACGCGCGTTCGAGGTTCCTGCCTCAGTACGCAGCTGCTGGCTTTAACGGCGCTGCCGTTGTTGCGTTCCTTTCGAACGGTAACTCTTCGTATCACGGTGGATCCGCTCAGATTAGTAAACGCTTTTCTCGCGGTCTCCAAATGACCAGTGCTTACACTTTTAGTCACTTGATTGATGACACAACCGCAGAAGTGTTTTCCACTGTACTGTCGCCACGACGCGTAGAGGATTTCCAGAACATACGCAGAGAACGGGCCAACTCCGCGCTCGATCACCGTCACCGGTTTGTGACGTCATGGATTTACGAGCTGCCTTGGTTTTCGAAGTCAACGGGTTTCACCAAGACGGTTCTGGGCGGTTTTAACATCGCCGGAACTTACACCTATGAAACTGGCGAGCGGATCACAGTTCGCAGTGGAAACGATGCGAACCTAAATGGCGACAACGCCGGCGACCGCGCCATTTTCAATCCAAGTGGAACCGAGGGCATTGGCAGTGGAGTAAGTCCGTTGTGCCGAGGAGGCGCGTGCACCTTTGACGAAGACGGAAATGTAATCGGAACGGTAGTTGGATATCTCGCCAACAATCCGAATGCTCGTTATATTCAAACGGGTGCCGGAGCTCAATCCAACATTGGGCGTAATACGTTCCTGTTGCCGCCTATTAACAACTTCGATATTTCGATTTTCAAGAACTTCCGGTTCGGAGAATCGAAATACTTCCAGCTTCGCGCTGATTTCTTCAACGCGTTCAATCATCCGCAGTATGTACCGGGTTCAGTTAATAGCGTGGATCCGGTTAATACCACGGGTTTGACAACGCTAAATCAGGTGACGCCACTTACTCCCGATTTTCTGAATCCATCCGCGGTATTGAGCAGCAATCCTCGGGTGATCCAACTTGCGGCGCGGTTTAATTTCTAACCACGCCATTTCAAGACATTCACATTTGTCAGGGTGGCGATGAAATATTCGCCACCCTTTTTGTTTGCAAATGGGTCGAGTTGAAGGATAATCCCGATTCGAAAGGAGGGACGGAATGTCGTACCCAGTGAGATTTCAGTTGCTGCTGATTGCTCTGGCGCTGGCGGGTTCTTTTAGCGGTGTTCAAGGGCAGGGTCGTGGTGTTAATGCTGAACGAGCTCGCGCTATTGAGCGTGCTGAGATGGATAGATTGTTGCTCTGGGCCATACCCAAAGATACGGAATCTGAATCCGCGCGCGTGAGTCGTTTCAAAAGGATCAAAGACGACTTCAGAGACTTGCAATCATTGAATAACAAGATGATGGCGGACGCCTGGTTGCAAGACACGCTCGATTATTCTTCGATAGCGGAAATGGTTTCCAAAATTCGAAGCAAGGCCAACGATTTAAAAGAAGGCTTGTCTTTGCCCGAGTCGGAAAAGCCTGAGACAGCTTTGAAGCCGCTGGCAGTCACTACAGTTCGGCAGTTTCGTGAGGAACTTTTGCTACTCGATAAAACAATAATGCGTTTCGTCACCAATCCTGTTTTTCAAGCGATTAACGCTGTGGATGTTAACCTGGCGAAAAAGGCGAGCGCAGATCTTAACCAAGTAATGTTCTTAACCGTCGATCTGAAACAGAATGCACAAAAGCTTCGAAAGACTACTCACTAACCAAGTGGTCTCTTCAATAGACCAAGTGGCCCGGTAAACCTCTTCAAACCACTCCACAGTGCTTGCCATCGTTTGTAACCGCTCATTGGGAAGGGTTTCAGCCAAGCTCAATGGATCATCTGATCGATAGCATGGGTCCCTCGTTAATCCCGTTAATCCCGTTGATATACTAAAACATTACTTTGCCATCTGTTTCAGCCTCTTAAGGAGCACAGAACTAATGAACGGTAAACCTAATCGCAGATCAATCTGCAGAACAGTTACGTTAGCGGTCATCCTTCTTTTGTTCGGTGCGTCAGTAGCTTGCGAGCGGGATATGACAGTCGCGGTCACCAAAGACTCCAAGATTTTCTGAAGACTGTCACAGTTGGAACTTTCCGGATTGGAGCACTTAAAGATGAGAAGACGTGTGAGATTTGTTTTTGTGACCTTAGTGTTCAGCCTGTGCGCGGCGCCAACATTTGTGGCTCAGACCTCCGACGAGCTTGACCCGGCAGCTCGAGCGCGCATCGAGGAGGCCAGAAGCTCAATAGTGATAGTCAAGGCTGAGAACGACTCAGCTCAACGAGTTTCTCAGGCACTCGGTTTCTTGATTCGTAGCGATCTCGTTGCGACTGATGGCGGCGTGCTGAGTAAGGCTTCGCGCATCAGCGTTACGGCGGCCACGAAACAAAGCACGCTCAGAGTGCTGTCACCAGGACACTACTTCCTCCCTTATATTTTGTTGGAGAAACAATCGGAGATTGTGCCCGTGCGCCTCGGCGACAGCGAAGCAGTCGCGGTGAACGACAACGTGTACATGGTCGAGCATGGAGGGATAGCTGCAGGTAGAGTAACCGGCAGGACGACAATTAACCACGATCCCGCGTTTCTGATTAACCTTGCAATCACCTCGAGCAACAAAGGTGCGCCGATCTTTAACCGCAATGGCGAAGTAATCGGCATAGCGGCGGAGGATCCAAATGGCGGTGCGGGTGTGGCCTTGCCTTCTTCTCTGCTCGCTAAACTGACGCATTTGGGTGAACCCGGCGTCGGAGTTGGCGCCGGCGACGGCCAATTGCAGCCAGCGCGGTCAACGGCAGCTGATACGAATACGTCGTCAACTTCTACCGTCTACGAAAAACCAGTTCGCTTGAGAGCACCAATTCCGCGATACACAGAAGCGGCTCGTGCCAATAACATTCAAGGAACTGTAACGTTGCGGGTGCTGGTGGGCGCGGATGGAGATGTGCAGCAGGTGAGGGTCGTTCGCGGGCTACCGGACGGACTTACCGAACAAGCAGTCGCCGCTGCGCGCCTGGCTAAGTTCAAACCAGCAATGAAAGATGGCAAACCGGTACCATACTGGGTGGTGCTTGACATGAACTTCAACCTTCGTTGAGATGCCCGGGTACTCAGGTTAACGTCTGACCGCACTGGTCCAGTGAGTCGAAACCGTTAACGGCCGCGGTGCCACACCGGCATTTGTGTTCACCAGAATGCGTTTACCATCGGGTAATACGTCATACTCACTATTCCGCGCGGAAATCGAAAAGAGAGGAATTGGACTGCCAAATTCGACAGAGGCGCCCAAGTCAATGGCCACCGACACAATCTTCTGATCGGGAGCAAGGTAGAACAAATGTTTTCCATCTCTGGTCCAACGTGGTGCTCTACCACCATTGGTCGATATCTGTAGTCGTTCAGCATTGCCTTCAAAAGGCCGAATGTAAATCTCTCGCCTCCCCGACTCGTCAGAGCTATACGCCACCCATTTTCCGTCAGGTGAAAAACGAGCTTCAGTCTCAGCAAAGGGGGTTTGCAAAAACACGCGTGGCGTACGGTCCCCGACCATCGGCAGGACCATTAAATCGTTTCTGGTGTTAGCACCGTATTCTCGATAGATGATGAACTTCCCATCGGGAGTCCAATCCAACGCATACTCAGGTCCCGCACCCCGCGGCGGCAGCAGTACCTCACCTTCGTTAGTGTCACTGAACGACTTCACAAACAGGTGCGGGGGCCCATCGCGATCGTAGGAGTAGACGATCCGTTGACCGTCGGGTGACCAGACTGACCCGTTGCTCATGCCCTGATCGAAGGTGAACCGTGTAAACGTTGTGCGTGTCAGGTCGTAAACCCAGATGTCGTTGGTTCCATCCTTCGGGTTAATAACATCAATCGCCAGCTTGTTCCCATCCGGAGAAAACCGCGGAAGCATATAGTCGTTGGGCTCTCCAATGGCTGCCTGTTCCGATCCCTTCTCGTCGAGCAATACCAAACGTGACTTACTACCGCCCGTAGCGTAAGCGAGAACTTCTCCGTCGGCGGACACAGAAAAATACGCATTGCCGGTGCGACTAAAATTTCCAACCTGCTCGGCAATGGTCAATCGTTCACCGCTAAAACTCAGAGAGTTGGGATCAAACGGTTGGGCCAGCAATGTACCATCAGCGACGTAAAGCAGATAACCCGGCGGAGAATAAATTGCGCGCGAGCTGACGTTAGGCACTTGTTTTTTCTCGTTCGACTCGAGTGATGCAACATAGAGAATGAAGGGATTCTCTTTGTGTGCTGAGGTCGCGAGATACAGGAAATGTTTTCCGTCCGGCAGGAATTGCGGCCAGAAATGTACCAGCTCATCCCTTGATCGATCCTTCGTGGTGACCTCGACCGGCACGCCACCGTTAGCATTGACGCGAAGAATTCCCCTTTCCAGAAGACCGCTGGTAAAGAGAATCGTGTTCTCTTGATTCCACGTGCCTGAATTCGCGTTCGGAGGCGCGTCACAAATCACGAACGGCACGCCGCCAGCAATTGCGATCTTCTTAAGCTTGCCGTCGGCGAAAAACCCTATGAACCGGCCGTCCGGCGACCAAAAGGGATTCTGCGCGCCGTCAGTTTTCGCGACTGGGTGCGGTATCAATGCATCAAGACGGCGTAACCAGATCTGAGTCTGCGCGCCAGTGTTCACAACCAGTGCGATGAACTGACCGTCTGGCGACACGGCAACAGGAAACGGTAAGTCACCTCCGGGGAACGACGCGTTTTCAGGTGGATATACGAGAAATTGCGCGGGCTGCGGATTGCTGGCCGTGCGGCGTGGCCAAAGAAACAGCAAACCTAAAGTAGTCAGGAATAGAACCGCAGAAAGTCCCAGGAGCAAATACTCTCGCTTGGGCCACTTGCGTGCAGGAAGTTGTTCGTCCGCAAGAGGAGCGATGGATTGCGAGGAGTCTGAAACGGCTTCGAGGGCAAAGGCAACATCAGACGCAGCTTGAAAACGTTCTTCAGGCTTTTTTTCTAAACATCGACGCACAACTCGATCGATGGCCGGCTGAATCCCACTTCGGCTTGGAAGACTCGCCGGTTCTTCCTTAAGAATCGCGTTCAAAATCTCTACGTTGGACGCGCCTTGAAACGCGCGTTCTCCATAGATCATCTCGTAAACAACGACACCCAGCGCGAAGATGTCTGAGCGATGATCGGCGTGTGCGCCGCGTACCTGTTCAGGAGACATGTAGCCGACCGTTCCCATGACAGTTCCCGGCGCCGTGTGTACCTTTCGCGTTGGGATATCAGTTTGCGGTTCTGATTCGTTAGAGTTCTCAAACAGTTTTGCCAACCCGAAATCCAAAATCTTCACATGCTCATCTTTGGTGATGAAGATATTCTCGGGTTTCAAATCGCGGTGAACGATCCCTTTTGCATGGGCGGCAGCAAGGCCGCGGGCGATTTGCAGCGCATAGTCGACTATTCTTCTATTGCTCAGTGGTCCCCCTGCGAGACGCTCGCGGAGCGTTTCACCTTCGAGCAGTTCATAGACCACGAATGGCAAGCCATCGTGCAGGGCGACATCGTGGATCGAGAGAATGTTTGGATGATTCAAACGACCGGCGGCGCGAGCTTCCTGCTCAAATCGTTGGAGTCGTTTTGGATCGGTCGAGAAGTCATGAGGCAGAACTTTAATGGCGACGTGCCGGTCGATGTTGGGATCGCGCGCACGGTAAACTTCGCCCATTCCGCCCGTACCAAGCTGAGCGATGATCTCGAAACGTCCTAGTCTTGTGCCTGGGGCGAGTGTCATATCACGAGTCCGAGAGTGTAATAGACGACTCGGTTACTTATCCACAGATTACATAATTTTTCCGAGCTGTGGATCTGATTCTTAAGTTAACTGACAGTGACGGCTTCGGCAGTTTTCATTCAATTGTGATCTTGGCTTGTTCTGAAGCGCTGGCCCTGGTGGTCTGATCCGTTACGGTCACCTGTAAAAGGTATTGGCCTGCTGGCAGGGAGTCGAGTGAGATTTCACCTCCGTAAGGGATCCGCGCTAAATCCCGCGCTTCGACAGTTACTTGTTGCATGGGATTGCTCTTTACTACCTGGCCGGCCCGCAGAATCCGAGCTTGAAGCCGGACGTTCGGCGGCGAGTTCCCTGCCTGGCCGCGGACCGCATTGTAGATAAACGTTATAAAGCGAAGGCGCGAATTGCGAGCGAAATGGTGATCGGTGCTGAACTGTACTTGTGGGATTCCCGCAGCAGAGCCCTTGGTCTCTTTCGACTCCACATTCTGCAAACCGAGTAACAAGCTGCTCAGACTGAGATGTCGCAAAGAGAGGTCAGGGATCTCAATCCATTGTTGGGCGCTACCCACCTGTCCGCTCTTGCTATCGCGGGTTGCGATGCGCACTTGATAAAGACCGGGCGTGATCGGCATCCGATAGTTATATATCGTGACAGAGTCATTTTCGGGTATGGCCCTTGAATTTCTGGCGTTGATTTTCAAGCGCGTCTGAAAAGTCTCTACCGGTTTGCCCTTGTCGTTTACAGCGGCGCCGACAACATCAACGGCTGCTACTTGTTCCCCTCCTATCTCTTCATAGCTCAGCGTGTTATTTGCAACCTGTATGGACACTGTTAGCACTGGGCCATGTTCGGGCGTATCCAGAAAAACGAGGGACAATGACGTTGGAACTTCGCGCCTGGGTTGAAGCGAGGTAAGGGCTTGCTGCATTTCCTGATGAGCTTGCTGGGGTTGAGCTGTCGCCGTTGGCTTAGTGAGTGCTGCGGACGTTGTAGTGAGAAAGCCGCGCGGCAAACGGACCGAGTACTCGGGATGGCCGATCACCCGCACCTCAATTTTCTTGAAGTTGCGCGCTATTTCCTCTTCGTTGTTGGGACGCCACGCGAGCAGATAATAGTTTGCAGTCTCGTCGAGAATTTTATTAACCCACTTGTCAAAATAGTTCATGTTGCGTAAAGCTCGGCCGCCGGTATCCTTCGCGAGTGCGTTGAGTGCGTCCTGGGAAGCCGGTCCCTCTCGAAGAGAGGCGTTTTCCAAACGGCCTTGCATGTCAACGGGCACGTTATTGGTGACATCCAGTTGGCCGGAAAACAGACCGCGCGCATCAATCGTGTAAATCACCACGCCCGCCCGCAGCGCTGCATCCGTGATTTCAGTTAGCTTGCCGCGCGGGTCAGCGTTCCGCGGCCCCGTATCCAGGAGAAAGCCGTCGGAAATAAAGAAGACGAGCTTGCGTCCGGACATCTGGGCCGATGTGCGCATCAGACTTTCCAGTGATTCGTAAGTGTTGACGATCACCGCAGCAGCTTGAATCAGAATCAGGCGTGCACGGTTTATGACCTCCACCTCGCAAGCACGGCGAGGGTATCTTGGGGGAGCAGCTTTCAAACATTCGTCGACATAGAAGTTGAACACTCCCGGATCATCCTTCCGTTCGATGGTGAGCGCCATATACTCAGTCATTGGCGTGGTCTCGCGGGTCATATCGCGCACGTTGTACGGGTGCTGACGTAAACGCTCGACCGCTGCATGCAAGACCGATTTGTTATCCGTGAATTGCTGCAAGAAACCTATATCACCACTGGTGGAGGCGATCGCTACACGATCATTGTCGTCCATCTCATTTTCAATAAATTGCGTGAGCATTTTGCGCGTCCGAGTGAGACTGTCTAAAGAAAGATGCAAATCGTCCAAAAAGAAGACAATGATTCGTCCTCGATTCTCATTGACTGATGTTGGTTTGCCAGGTGGAATAGTCGCAGTACTGTTTAACTTCAGTGCCAGCTCTTTAGAGCTTCCGGCTCTCACCTGCTCAAAGAACGAAATTGGTTGCGGCTTGCCGTCAACGCTCAGCTCAAATTGTTCACGCTGCAAGCCATCGACGAAATGGCCCTGTTTGTCGAAGACCATGAGGTCCGTCTGGATCAGGTTAGTGTTAACGCGAACGACGTCTTCACCTTGTTGGCTTGGCGGAGGTTGTTTCTGCAATTGAGACGAGAGTAAGTCCCGGGCGGTCGTTATCAGGCCCTTTGGACCATAACGGAAACGAACAACGTCTTTTTCAGGAGCAGATTGCCCGCGGCATACCGCCCAACTGCCGACGTTCAAGACAAAAGCTGTAGTAATCAACGCACTGATTGTGAGAATCAGTTTCATAGAAATCTCCGTTTCGAATTCATTTTCGCACCGTCGGCGCGACGATGCACGCTGTGGATTCCGGCATTAAATGAAATTGCGCACGACCTCGTAGAAATGCGCGGCCAGCAAACGTGATTCTATGATTTCGGTAGGCTTAAGCGCGTTAGCAAAAGACGTCCGTATCGGCGCGACGATAACATTTGCAATTCCATGGATACTGCTGCAAATGATCGAGCTCATAGTGCCTAACGCCGGCGAAACCTTATCGCGGTCAAAAAGCATTCGTGAGTTACTGCCTTCCGAAGGGCTTGAAGAGTAGCATCAGGCCTGTTCCGTACTCATCCACAGATTACGACGATTACACAGAGCGCAAAACAATTGAATGCTGCAACAGAACAATGAGAGAGAGCATCACTCGCGCAAAGCACGCACCCCAAATCTACGACCACATCACAGCAGAAACTAGAACGCGAATCTCAGAAGCATTGACAACTGCCGGATTAAACGTGCACCCAACACGGCGCGAATGTTTATTGATAAGCTCCGGTTTGGACAGCGCCGGCACGTTCGTAATTCGCGAGAATGACGCCACTCGATCCGACAATGCTTTCCGTCACCTTGAACGCCGCCGGGATCGTGCCCTCGGCAAACAAACGTTTCCCCTCGCCCAAAGTTATCGGATAGGTCATCAACCAGAAATTATCGACCACATCATGCTTCATGAGCGTCTGGAGCAGATTACTGCTTCCCCAAATGTGGAGATCGGGTCCTTCCCCTTGCTTGAGTTCGGCGACTTTTTTCGCAACATCCCCGTTTAAAAACACCGAGGGTTGCCATTCGGAAGAAGTCATGGTGTTCGAGGCGACGTATTTAGTGGCCGTGTTGACGTTGGCCCAGATGTCGCCATGTTGCGGCCAGAACGCTGCCCAAATTTCAAAGGTTTTGCGCCCCAACAAAAGGTCGATCGGCATATCCAGCATCTTTTTCACGGCCGCGCCGATTACGTCGTCGTCAAAAGGCACTTGCCATCCGCCATACGCAAAACCGCCGCTCGTATCCTCGTCTGGCCCGCCCCCTGCTTGTATGACACCATCAAGGGTAATGTGTTCAAGTACGGTAATTTTTCTCATGACTCGATTTCCTTCCAATCCTATCTGATTTCGTTTTAATTTACGGGTGTCCCCGCGCTACGGCCAGACTGTTCCGTTGCTGCATTCGGAGCCGGGTAGAAAAGAAGTTCGCGCACCTCGCCCGCCGCATCGCAGGAGATGGCCCCCTGCGCGCCCACGCGAGTGCCTCGTCCAAATCGGCGGCTTCCAGTATCCAGGGACCGCCCATGTCTCTTTGGTTTCGGTGTATGGCCATCGGTGACGAGCACCGTACCATCAGGTTGCTTCCGCACCCTCTTTGCGTTGCTGACCGGGGAAATTCCGCAAGCGAACTTCCTCACCCAGGCAGCAATCATTTCGCGGTTGAGCGCGTGGATCTCCTCGATCAGCTCGTCGGTTACGGTGGACGGTTCGAAGTCGTCGGGCAGGTAGTTAGCAACAGCTATTTTGGCATGATTTTTCTCCTTGTTTTCTGTAACGGTTTTCGGGCGGGCCCTTTGCCCTGCCTTCACATATAGTCGAAACGGCCGGACGAAATTCGACAGATCGTCCAAGAAATTTTTTCTTCTTCCGCGCTTTGACTATAGTTGGCCGGCGTTTACGCGACCAAGCTCCCGTTAAAAACACAACCAATCGCTCATGAACTGCCGGCGGATTTTCTGGAAGACCTCGCCGCGACAAAGCAGCGTTCCACAGCGCGATGGCGGAACGGCTGAATGCAGTCGGCGATCACATCGCCGCGCGCCGGGAACTCGATGACCTCGCGGGTTGAAGATGCATTCGTCTCTTGCATCTCCTTCTATGTGCATTGACAGCTTCCCGTATTGAAACGCCTTGCTCGGCGGGCAGACTGCGCAAGTGATCAGTCTCGCTCGAAATGCAGTTCTATTTGGTGGGCCTTCGAGTTGAGAGAGTTCGCGCTGGTTATTTGGACGAATCCCCATACAACAACCGAGCAGTCCTCGAGCTTCGCTTTTCCCTTCGGGAATAACGTTCAGGAAAACAATATCGGTCCAGCAGGGAAGCCGAAGGTCACCACGGCTTAAGTAATATTCGGTGGCAACTTAAACTGACCCGGCGCCATTTGCGCGGCCTCGCGCGGTCGATATTCCCAGTGCCACGGTTCGTTGTTCACTGTGCGGATGAAACCGTGCCTGGGAGCATTTTTCTTCAGCCACTCGTAGATTGGGTCGGTGCCGTTGAAAGCGTTGTCTCCGGTGTTGAGATCGAATGCCTGACCATGCTGGTGATTTGAAGCTCCCGGAGGCGCCGCGGTGTTACCGCCATGATGGGACAACTCAAACAATTCGGCTTGGCGCTGGAAGGTGCGAAAGGCGCTGTTGATGAGAATTCTGACATTGGCTTCGTCCCTGGCTGCCTTTACCATTTTTAGATACGGCGCGAGACTGTCGAAAGTTATTTGTTCCATTTCGACGTTAACGCCAATTATGTTGACCAGCACTTTCGGAAACAGGAACTCGCCATGAGCCCAACACGCGTTTGGCCCTTTTCTATCAAGCCATTCGGCGGTCAGGAACTGAGTCGAAGAGCACCCGTCAGCGAGGTTTGCGGATCTTGTCCAACCAATCTCCTCGCCAACGACCATGTCGCCGTTTACGATCTCAAGGCTGCTGACCTTGACGTTTTTCTTGTCCTCTGAGGTCTGCGTAACCACGACGAAAGATCCTTGCGGAATCTTGTCGTTTGTGGGGGCAAAGTTTGGCGGGCCGCCTCGAATGATCGCGTTCGGATCGAAGCAGGTTTTGTTGTTGCCTTCCGGTTCCATTTCGAACCGGGACGGCGAAAAGCCGGCGACCTCGCCAAGAAAACCACCGGCTAGATTCATGGCTTTCGTCCAGCCAAAAGCGCCGGCACTATCGCCGGCTGGGCGCGCAAAAATCATTACATCTGTGCGGCTCAGGGCCTTAACATCGGTAACGTTAATCTGCGTGTGCTGCGGAATAATTTTTGTGTCGCCGACGTGCGCGCCGGGGGGCAGCACCTCGCCAGCTTTGTATTTGAGCGCCGCGCCATTCTCGTTGCGAATGACGGCCTCGTTGGATTGAATGTTGTAAACCTTGCCAAGATAGGTTCTGATGTTCATCGTTTTTCTCCTTTCTGTTGAGCCAGTCCTCGTTTAATTAGTGGGCCCTGTTTGCCACTATGTCGAACAAGCTCATTTCATTTCAGGAGTTCCGAACTATGCCCATCTAGTTCAGCAGGCTGGCGCTGAATTTGGGGGATCGTCAGATTGAGGGCAGCCGGCGTTAAGTTTCAGCGCGAATTGACTTTTCCGTATTGACAACTTAGTTAGTGATACATTCCTACTTTGCTTAGGTACGGCGTGCCAATACTTTTAACAAAAGAGTCGATTGAAAATGATTTCCGGGCGTGTTCCAAAACATAAGATACAAATCACAACGTATTATTTGTCTGTGTTGATGGCGTTGCTATTGACCGCCGTCGCCGTTTCAAACGCGTCCAACGTCCAGGACTCGCCGATTGAACTCACCCTCGCGAGTAAATATTTCAGAGAGGCAGAGAGCGCGAGTAACCGTGACGGCAGTCGGCTCTGGGGCGTCCCTCTCTACGGTCCAATGCTGTTCGTTGATTCCAATACGCGGTTCGTCGTCGCTAATCAGGCCGACAAGAATGGAGCTCTCCGCCGTGAAGGCGAGGTGTTCGTTGGTAAGCTGCCCGAAAACATCGGCGTCGCTAACACTGCGACGACCTGGTCTGGCGTGCAGTGGACGATGGTGGCCTGGCCTCTACCGGAGGAAAGACAAGCTCGCGTCAGGTTAATGATTCACGAGCTCTTCCACCGGGTGCAGGACGGGATAAATCTGCCCTCGTCTGACGTGGTTAATCGCCAGCTCGATCAGAAAGATGGCCGCATCTGGCTTCGCCTTGAATGGCGTGCGCTCGAGCGCGCCCTGTACGAGCAGGGTGCGGCGAGGAAAGAGGCGATTACCGATGCGATCTACTTTCGCCGCTACAGGCAGTCGCTCTTCCCAGCAGCGGCGAAGGACGAGGCGGCGCTTGAAATTAACGAAGGTTTGGCCGAATACACTGGCGTCAAACTCTCTTCACGTTCTGACGCCGAGGCAGCAGCTCGCGCCGGCTATGCGTTGCGCCAGGCAGTCGTCAGACAGAGCTTCGCGCGCTCGTTCGCTTATGCGACCGGACCGGCATACGGCATCTTGCTCGACGCAGCGCAGAACAATTGGCGCCGGAACGTCAAAGCCGGCTCCGACCTGAGTGTCATGTTGCAATCCGCGATAAGTATTCAGTTAAGGCCGAACGCGGGCGGCGAGTTTGTGTTAGCTCGCGCGAATCTGTACGACGGTGAGGAGATCGTTGCGGCCGAAACTGAGCGCGAAAACCATCGTCGCGAAACGGTCGCGAAGTACCGGGCGCGGCTGCTCGAGGGACCGGTCCTGGTCGTCCCGGTCAAAGGCAGTTTCAATTACAGTTTCAATCCCAACACCGTCACGCCTCTTGATGACACCGCCACGATTTATCCAACGCTTCGGGTGACTGATGACTGGGGCATTCTCGAAGTATCGGATGGCGCGCTGATGTTTCGTGATAACCGCGGGATAACGAAGCTTCACGTCACGGCCCCGACGGAGCTCCCGAAGCTCCAGGGATCTGGTTGGAAGTTAACGTTGAACGAAGGCTGGAAGATAGTTGTTGGAGAGCGGAAAGGCGACTTCGTGATACGGAAAGAAAACTGAGCGCTCTTACTAGAAAAATGAAAGATTAGGGGTTATCTACACGATGTCGCCAGTAACCAGGTTCGCGACTGCAATGCATGACTCCGACGATCAGTATGAAATCATCTTCTATTGTGTAGAGAATTGCGTACGGAAAAACCCGAGTTAGGCAGCGACGAACGTCTTCGTCTATTACGCGCCAGCGCGTTGGGGTCTTAGCAACCCGTTGAATTGCGTCTTCGATTGTTGCAATGAACTGTAGCGCGAGTGTTTGTTGCCGGTTAGCGTACCAGCTGGCGGCTTCGCGGTATTCTTCCAAGGCATCAGGATGAAACCTGTAGGTCATTACCGGATTGAATCACGCACGTCCCGCAGCGCCTCTTCACCCGGAACCGTTTCGACTCTTCCGGCACGTACATCATCTCGACGCCGTTTTGCCTCGACGATCCAAGCTTGCTCAATTGATCCGAGGTCATCCGCGTCAAGGCTTTCCACCAGGAGATCCGCGAGCCGGGCTCTTGATTCGCTCGGCAGCTTCATGGCCTGTGTAACCAACTGTTCAACTGTTGTGCCCATACCCTATTCCTTCCTGAGGCGAACAGTTTAGCATGACTGAAAGCCTCATGAAGGTCCCGATTGATCAAATCTTACGATCGTTGCGCCCAGGCCGCCCGCGTCTGGTGGGGCGTCGGTCCAGTCTGAAACGAAGGGCGTGCGGGCAAGAATCGCGCGCACTATCTCGCGCTGCACGCCGATACCCTTACCGTGAATTATCCTCACGCACTTAAAGCCTTTCTCTTGGGCCAAGTGCAAGTATTCCTCGACGACTCGTTTCACATCGCGTGGGGGGATCGTGTGCAGATCAAAGACGTCGGTGATCTCGATTTCTACTGGTTCTGGAAAAGGGTCGTCGGGATCGATGTCGTCCATAAGCAGATTTGACACTCTTAACAACGCACTTGTAAACTCGCGGCTCTTACATTAGCAATCGGCAAATCCTACATTTAATTCAAAGGAATAAAGCGAAATGGGTGCGCGAAAGAAGATTACAGTTGTGGGCGCGGGCAACGTCGGGGCCACTGCGGCACATTGGCTTGCCGCGAAGGAACTCGGCGATGTGGTGCTGGTCGATATTGTCGAAGGTGTGCCGCAAGGAAAGGGTTTGGACCTCGCGGAAGCCGCACCCATTGAAGGCTTTGACGTACGACTCACCGGCTCCAACACTTACGACGAAACAGATAATTCCGACGTGGTGATCATCACTGCGGGCCTCGCTCGCAAGCCTGGAATGAGTCGCGACGATCTCCTGAAGACAAACGCCGACATCGTTTCGAAAGTTGTCGATGAAGTCGTCAGGCGATCTCCAAACACGATTCTGATCATCGTTTCGAATCCGCTCGACGCGATGTGCCAGGTTGCACTCAGGCGCTCGGGGTTTCCAAAGCATCGCGTCATCGGCATGGCAGGCGTGCTCGACTCTGCTCGCATGCGATGCTTCCTGGCGGAAGCGTTGGATGTTTCGGTCGAGAACGTGACGGCGTTTGTTTTGGGCGGACACGGCGACACGATGGTGCCTTTGCCGCGGTTCTCGACCTGCGCAGGTATTCCGATTACGGAGCTGCTGGCTAAAGATAAGATCGATGCGATCGTGAAGCGCACAGCGGGTGGCGGCGCCGAGATCGTGAGCTTGTTAAAAACCGGATCAGCTTACTACGCACCATCGGCTGCCGCAGTCGAGATGGCTGAATCCATTTTGAAGGACAAGAAAAAGATTCTTCCGTGCGCGGCCTATCTTGAAGGCGAGTATGGAATCAACGGACTTTACGTAGGCGTGCCCTGCAAGCTTGGTTCACGAGGGCTCGAGCAGATCATCGAAATCAACTTAACTGCCGAAGAGAGGATTGCGTTGCAGAAGAGCGCGTCAGCGGTGCAGGAGTTGGTTGACGTGCTCGGGATCTAGATGCATTAACTACGGATTACACGGACTGATCCCGGATCTATCCGTGTAATCCGTGTTTAATAATTCATTTTAACCTTTTAGCCAGCCGAGCAAACCGTGAAGCACCGTCTCGCGGTTCTCTTCGTAGATCGCGCGCGTTAGCGGGATACCCATCGGACAAGCCTGCACGCAGTTCTGTGCATTCCCACAGTTGGTGATGCCGTCTTCCTGCATGATGGCCTGGAGTCGCTCGTCGCTGGTCATCTTGCCTGACGGGTGCATGTTGAATAGACGCACTTGCGCGATTGCCTGCGGTCCGATGTAGTTATCGCCTTCGTACTGCGGACACGCCTCAAGACAACAACCACACGTCATGCATCGCGAATAAGCATAACGCTCCTGCACGTCTTCCTGGTCCATTCGCGGGCCTGGTCCCAAATCGTAAGTGCCATCCAACTCGATCCACGCATGAACGCGACGCAGATGATCGAACATTTGTTGACGATCGACGACGAGATCGCGAATGTTGGGAAACTTCGACATCGGTTCCAGCTTGATTGGCTGGTCCAGGTTATCGATGAGCGCGGAACACGATTGTCGCGCACGCCCGTTGATAATCATCGTGCAGATGCCGCAAACCTGCTCGAGACAGTTCATCTGCCAAACCGGCGGCGTGGTCCGTTCACCGGCTTTATTCACCGGGTTCTTCTGGATCTCCATCAAACACGAAATGATGTTGAGATTCGGTCGATACGGAATCTCAAACTGCTCCCAGTACTGTGGCGAATCGGGATTGGCGCGGCGGCGAATGTGAATCTCGACGGTCTTTGGTGGAGGTGTAGTTCTTGGATGTGCTGACATATCAAGCCTTTGCAGCCTTCCCCTTGCTGTAATCGCGTTTGCGTGGCGGAATGAACGAAATATCAACCGGCTCGTACGAAAACACCGGACCCTCGCCCGAAAACTCCGCAATCGTAGTCTTCAAAAAGTTCTCGTCGTCGCGCTCCGGAAACTCAGGTTTGTAGTGTGCGCCGCGCGACTCGTTACGATTCAACGCACCGAGTGTGATCACGCGCGCGAGCTCGAGCATGTTGTCGAGATGGCGTGCATGGGGCAAAGCCATCGTCGCCCATAAGTTCGAATCGTTAATCGAGATTCGTTTGTAACGATCCATCAACTCCAGTAACTTGTTATCCGTGGCCTTGAGCTTCTCGTTGTAGCGAACGACAGTGACGTTGTCAGTCATCCACTTTCCCATCTCCTGGTGCAACACGTACTGGTTCTCGTTGCCACTCTGTTTGATCAAGCTATCGTTGATCTCCTGCTGATGTTTCAACTCCTGGTCGTAAATACGCGAACCATCCGCGCCATTTCTTTCGACGTTCTTCGCGTACTCAATGGCAGCCGGCGCGGCGATGAACCCGCCGTAAACACAACTGACGAGGGAGTTCGCTCCTAAACGATTGGCGCCATGAATTGAGTAGTCACATTCACCGGCCGCGAGCAGGCCCGGAACATTCGTGCGCTGATCGTTGTCAACCCAAAGGCCGCCCATCGAATAGTGCACGCCCGGGAAGATGCGCATCGGCACGTGGCGTGGGTCGTCCCCGACAAACATCTCGTAGATTTCGAGAATCGCGCCCAGTTTTCGATCGAGAGTCTCCGCGGGAATGTGCGTTAAGTCGAGATACACCTGGTTCTGACCACCGACACCCATGCCATCGATGCATACCTGAAAGATCTCTCTCGTTGCGATATCGCGAGGCACAAGGTTGCCGTAAGCGGGATATTTCTCTTCGAGGAAATACCAACGCTCGTTCTCCGGAATCGAAGATGGCGGGCGAACGTCGCCTTTGTTGCGCGGCACCCAAACACGTCCACCTTCACCACGCGCAGACTCGGACATCAACCGCAACTTGTCCTCGCCCGGAATCGACGTCGGATGAACTTGTATGAACTC